>RGER01000210.1 GCA_009917815.1 Actinomycetota bacterium | reverse complement strand
GCGCCGCGTTGCCGTTGTTGCGGCGCGTGGAGCGACGCGTAACGTTGTTGCGGCGCGCGACAGCGGCGTTGCGGCGCGCGGGCGCGGGCGCGGCACCGTTGTTGCGGCGAGAAGCGCGCTTCTTGGTTGTGCGAGTAGCCTTGCGAGATCCCTTACGTGCCATTTTATATTTCTTCGTGAGATTTTAATTTAGCCAAAATGTGAAAGAATCACTGCCAGATCCTGGGCTTGCTGGGAATTATTTTTATCGGCCGAAGGAAAGTGGCCCTGCGCCCCTTCCACCGCCAAATACGCATGCGAACACCTAGAACGTGTAATCCATTTTACAGATTCATAGGCGTATACTTGGCTGTCATTGAGAGCCGTCCGGACAATCTGTAGAACGCCCGGAAGACCCTTCACCGGGATATGTTCCATCGGAGACCAGCTCGCCACATCCACGAATTCGGCGAAACTTCTGTCGGGGAGTCCAAATTCATCCGCCTCTATGTCCGTCAAGGGCAGGGCGCGATTCGTCGTTGTACGTAGTGCGTCTAAATACGGAAATTCCATGTATGCGCCCCCGCAAAGCGCAGCGTTTCCGCTTTGGCGCGCCAAAAGACCTCCTACCCAAAGCCCGCCAGCTGAACGACCGTGTAAAAGGGTGTTCTTAGTTCCGACGCCGGCTGCCTTCTGCGCTGCGCGCACAACCGCCTCGGCATCTTCCAGGACTTTTGCGCGACCGGATAAGCGTCCCGCATCGGCCCATTCCGGCGTATGGTCACCGCCCCCGCGCCAGAGGCCAATGGCGAGCGACCAGCCCCTGTCCAAGAGCGGTTTCCACATGTGCGTGGAGAACGATGAGGGCAAGCCATAGGCGCCGTAGCCGGTCACTATTAGGTTGCTGCTACTGTCGCGGTGGGGACCACTAGTTCCCTTTAACAAGTAAAACGGCACCTCCGTACCATCGGCGCTTATTGCGAAATGGATCTTCCCAAATTCCTTATTCGCCAGAGGCTCTATCGGGGCGGAAGAATCGTACGGCCACCAATAAGGCTCTGCTCCAGGGCGCGTAAGGCGTATCCAGTGGCTGTCCCACGGATCCAGCATCAAGGAACCCCAGCCTCGCCATTTAACCTTCGGCTCCGAATACCGATGGATTGCCCAGAGAGTCCTGCACCCTTGCCAGCGCGTTATCAGAATTCCCCGACGAGTATCCAGGCGCTCAGGGACTGCTCTCGCCATCGGCGGGAGTTTCCAGCCGGCCTTAACAAGCTCTGGCGACTTTGACCAACCAGAGCTTTGAGACCAGCACAAGTACTCTCCGGCATGGGAACCGAACACATATCGGCGGGACTCCTGGCTCACAGTATCCAGCCCCTCTATAGCAGTCGCAGTAATCATAAAACAATCCTGTTTTGCTCCTGCCTGCCTGCGTAAATACGCATGTTTTTCATCCCCTCGTATAATTTCCAAGTTATACCGATAATCTGTTTCTTCATAATGGACCTGTTTGTCCTTGCCTGTGAGTGCATTACAACTCATTAAGCGCCAGTACACGAGCTTTTTCTTCACTTCCAGATAATAACAGCGTCCGCCCACAATCGCGATATCAGGAGAAATACCCTTGATTTGCCAAAGGGGTTTTACAGAATCCCTCTTATACATTCGCACGGCATATACCTCTGCTCCCTCACCCACGTCGTCAATATCCCACACCAAGTTCCCTTTTAGAGAAGCAATCAAGTTCTTACAGTCGTGTACGAGGGGGGAACCTTTGAAACGCCATCTTATATTCCCGGAAGTGCCTATTTGGATCTCCACTTCTCCTTGGCCTGTGTGAAAGAGGAAGGGTACAGACTTGGCCGAAAGTTCGGCATTTATGGTGGCAATTTGACCTTTTAGGGGTTCCACTAGCGCAGACCAGGTGCTCTGGTGTTTGCGTATGAGATTTGTCCATTTGGGTCCTCGCATAGATTCCATCCACGCGAGATCGTCTGTCCAAGTAATTCCATGGGTTTTCCTGGACATACTACTCTGTCCAAGCATTTTCGCGGGCTTTGCGAAGCATGAGGACAGGTGTCTTGTTGTGGAAAGGACCGTAGCGTTTATAGTAAAAGAGACCACAAACGGTCATACAACTTAGGCACGATACTACCACAAAAATTGTGACAACATTTATCGCTATCATACTTGTCATAAAGTCGTTGTTTACTTGGAGGGTCATGTAGTATTTGGCTAGCAAAGGTGATGCCGTATGGGTGCTAGAGGAAGTGCTAGAAGAGGTACTTAGGGCTGTGTTAGAGGAAGTGCTTAGGGCTGTACTAGAGGATGTGCTTCGTGCTGTACTAGAGGATGATACGGATGAGCTACTAGAAGAAGACGCGGATGAGGTGCTAGAGGGCGTTAGTGTTTCTAGGGAAGATGCCATAGGAGGATATGTTGTATAGGCGCTACTAGAGAGAGAAGCAATCGCCCACATGGACGCAACAGGCAAAGGAGGCGCATCAGCCACTTGAGCAGCCGCCACCGTCTCGGCCA
>RGER01000209.1 GCA_009917815.1 Actinomycetota bacterium | reverse complement strand
CAGTATGGATGATTTGGTCAAGTATTATAAGAACTCTATTCGAACGAATAATGACGAGTCGGCACTTCAGTACGAACAATCCATAGCTTGGGTGAATTCTCACTTACATTATACGAGTCGTCTTGATATTATCTATGATTCCAACGCCTTCCATGAATGGTCAGGTCTTCCTGTAATCCCGAATTCTATTCACGCCTCTGTGCCGAACCACATGCTCTTCAACGGCGGTTCTATCGCCATCAGCAAATACACGGCCTACAATTTTCTGATCCCGAATGCACCTCCCCTGCGCACGTTCAGCAATGCACAGGCCTTCACGGTGGATACCGTGTTTCCATACAAAGAGAAGACGAACTTGCTCGCTATCGCAGGAAATATCAGAGAATACTGTTTCCTCGGTGCCACGGCCACGGCCGATCCGACGATAAGCCAGTTGCGCTTCAAGGTATATAATCCGGCCACGCGAGTCCTCACTACACTCCCTACAAACTCCAACTACACCTTCAGCAATTCCCTTTTACTCCAAGGCTTCGTATTTCATACTACACGCCAGTGGTACTTGACAGCGAGTTCTCCCGTCAATAACATAGTTGTCTTCCAAGGCGACACGGCCTATCAGAACACGTCAAATACCATGATCCAAGACGTGTATCCGAACAAGGCGTACTCAGAACTACAAATGGACCCGAATGGAACATCTTTGTATCTAGGTACGTGGTCGGCCACTGAATCTGGCTTCACCACGATGCACCAATTTTCCTTAAACTCCAATGCGGGCTATGCATATGTAAGAAGCAATGGCTATATCATTGGCCTGGCTACGGGTGATCTAAGTGATGCGAATCCTTTGCCAGAATCGTACACGAAGATGTGCGTCAATACCACCATACAAGGAGAGCAAGTGTTTTTCACCAGTTTTGAACAACGGCCGAGTTACTTCTACAAACTCATGAGTTATCAACAGGGATCCGTAAATACAGACAGTAATGCGGAGATTATCCAGTCGCCCTTCAAAATATCCGACAGCAATGGCAATCCTGTAGCTCCTTCTCGCCTTGTCCCAGGAGCCGGTGGAAGTTTGTGGCTACACTTTGAGAGCTCGCAGACACTCATGGCGAATCGCAATGACGCCTATGATGTGGAAACAGGCATAGATACGGCATGGCAAATATTCTTCCCGAC
Organism: Actinomycetota bacterium; assembly: GCA_009917815.1. Lineage (GTDB taxonomy): Bacteria > Actinomycetota > Actinomycetes > Nanopelagicales > Nanopelagicaceae. The sequence goes on along the minus strand of RGER01000209.1, from coordinate 1,339 downwards.
CTTGAAAATCCAGATGCGCCGGCTGACCAATAACTACAACCCCATTCTGGATCTGACTAGCCTCGATAGCAACACGGCTTACCCTGAGTGGCCTCATGTGGCCATGTTCTCGTACCAGGGATATTCCAATCTAATCAAGGACATTGGTGTAAAAGGAGGTTCTTGGGGTAATGAATCGAAGGACAATTTCTTGACCAGCGACATATCCTTCAACGGCTTCTACTTCGGCAGTTATATTGCGAATATACCTATTTTACCCAATTTCTCCAATGGCTCCCCTGAGACGGATTATTACTTGGCCGTGCGTGGATGGTTGCCCACGGAGGAGTTCCAGACGTATATGCGCTTCTATATGCCGAACCAATACGATTTCGGATATGTGCGTATCAAAGACATTTCTGACGAGATTGTTCTTGGCCAGACGGCTGCGCATCCGAATAACTTCAAGCCACAGTACTTGGGCAATCTCTTGTCATTCAATAACGACTTTGTGTTTACCAACAAGATCTTCGGGGCGAATCAGACCATTGGATTTCCTGGGGCCACGCTGTCGTCCTCCAATTTTGGCCATTTCATGGGTCAATACAGGGACTTCTTCAGTACTCTGTCAACAAATGAGCTCATTCTATATGATGTGCAATCGACGACTACTGGCTTGGTCAACGAATTCATAAGCAGTGAGCTGAAATATATTTTGCCGTCCAATGCGTGGACGCGTCAGCGATTTACTGACCCGCTCCTGTTCCAAATCCGCTGGGCCTCCCAGCTTTCTCCGAATTACCAAGAACTCGTGGATCAGTGGGGGCTTGGATGGAATCTCGGCTATGCCAAGCAAGACACTGGGTTTTCTATGATCCAGACCGCACCTTCCTTTTACAAAATCCAGGATGACTATATATATCTGCGACTCAATCCCGAGTTCAACATCAATCGCATGGACTCTGGGTCAAAGGAGAATTATACTCTGACGAGAGAGCCTGGTGGTACGACAAATCGTTACTACGCGAAACTGCTGTTGACGTCGTTTGGTGGAAATGCGACGACGTTTATTCATAATCCTGTGGATCTCACGCCGGCGATTCATCGTCTGAGTAAATTGGAATTCCAGTGGATTGGGCCCGATGGACTTATTATAAATAATGCGGATGCCGAGTGGGACATGGTGGTGAATATCACCGAAGTCGCCGATGTGATCCCGAGGGAAGATAGGTCGGTTACGTTTCCTAAGAATGTTGCTTTCCGTCCTGTACGCAAAGATGCACCGTCTATGAAGGGAGATGCGCTGAGTGAGGAGGAGCTGGAGACATTGACGGAGCCCGAGCCGGCTGGCACGCCCTCC
>RGER01000208.1 GCA_009917815.1 Actinomycetota bacterium | reverse complement strand
AACATTGGACTTGCTCACGCCTACTGTAAACCCAGCCCGACCTGTGCCATTGATATCGATAACTATAAACCTGCTAAGCAGTGGTTCGCTACGCATGGTTTGGATCTTAATGAGCTACTTCTCGCATCGGGTGCGCCCGTCATCTGGTCGGGGAAACAGTATAGTCTGAAGATCTTATATCGGTTGCCAGAGTCTACGGCAGCACTTGAATCAAAAAAAATCAACGGCTTAGACGGAAAGTCGATTCTAGAATTTCGTTGTGCAACGAAAGACGGCAAGACGGTCCAAGATGTGCTTCCTCCGAGCATTCATCCTGACGGGCATCAATACCGTTGGCTAAGCGATGGTGATCCGCTACAAATACCAGAGCTGCCACCGACCTTACTTACGCTTTGGCAGTCACTCATTGCTAATAGATGTAGAGTCGCGACTCGGAGGTTCTCATTTGAGCACACGGCGCATCGAAGGCAGGAAACACCACGGCAGCGCAAGCAGCGAATAAAACGATTACTTGCTACAAGGGAACACTCACTAAGAAAGTGACTGCAGTATTTCCTAAATGTGCTGCAGGCTGGTCAACTACAAAGCCAACTGCCGGAACAACTGCTACAGCAGGTGTCGCGTTCTCCGGTACTTATAAAGGCAAAATGACCATGGTCTGGAGCGACAGCGGCGTCAAGGTCACGAACCTCACCGGAACTGGCACAGGAAACACACTCGGCATGACTGACATGACTGGTACGGGTGCCGCAGCTCCTCAGAATCAATGCGATTCATTTATTGGCACCGGTACCTTCGGTGGCGGCGGAAATACCATCACTGTCAAAGTAGATACTGGCGCGAAGGCGTGCGCAGATAACGATGCTGCACCCACCGGAGTCACCGTCACGGGCAATGCAGTGATCACTGGCGGAACAGGCAAGTACGCGGGTGCTAAGGGCACTCTCAAGGCCAACGGAACTTTCAATATCAAATCAACCGATGCGGGCTCCACCGAGAGCGCTGCATTCACTCTCACCATCGCAGGAAATATCGGTTAACGATCTTTCCCCTCGTCAGTTTTATCCATCAAAGCAGTATTAGCGAAGGAGTCACACAATGAAGAAGTCAATCTCCGGCCTTATCGTCGGAAGCCTTACGCTCGCTTTAGGCGTGCTGGTGGGCGCAGCGCCAGCCGCTCCTGGACCTGCCGTCTTGGGCGGTAACCTCACTCCAGCCGATACGGCCAAGTATGCCAACGCTGAAGCGGTACCGCTCAACGTCAAAGTCGGCACACCTGTCCAAGGAATTGTCTCGCCGATTCACATGTATGTAGACACCGTCCTTGCGAGCGGAGCTACCGGTGCACTCGCTCCTCGATTTGGGGTCAGTTGCGCAGTCACGAGTGAATTTATTGTGGGACAAACAATTGTTTTCCGCGTCTATGCAAACAATGAAGATCTTGGCGGCGCAGTGATGGATTCAAGCAATACCGCGAAGGCCTACATTGAAATTGCAGGTGTGAAGGATCCGATTGCTCTCAATTATGGAAATCACTCGGGAGTAGCTTTCTGGACCGGTGTACTCAAGACCGGAACTGCTACGGGGCTTTACAACACTTTGGGATTGATCAGTTTCAAGGTCACCATGATTGCTAAAGACACCACCTCGATCAAAGTCTTGGCAGTGAAGTCGCAGCCCAAGGTAGTAGATGGCGTAGTGCAACGTAGTAACGGCAAGATCGTTTATGAGAGCGTGCGCTACTACAAGGATGCCAAGGTAAGTCCTCCGTTAAAGGGTGCGACGGCAACGTGGCAGTCAAACTTTACGGCAACCTCGCAGCTGACTTTGTACGCAGTACCCACTCCTAAGGCGTAAATCAAGCCTGCAAAAGTTCAGATTTCCGATACCAATAGAAGCGAGGCAGGGAGAGCCATGAAAGCTATGTCACTTAGAGGTCGAAAGCGAACGATAGTGCTCGGGGCGGCGGTGGTTGCACTCTTCACGGGAGCGATGATCACCCCCGCACAAGGAGCGGATACCAACCCAGTTGTACCGATTGCACTTACTCCTCCTACGGGCTTGCCAGATATTCCAGCACTGCCCTTCACAGGGGTGAAGTCGGCGACATTTACGGCACCAGAGAAGATGGTGACCCTGGACGTCACCCCGAATCAAGGAACCGTCGGGACACCCTTTACCGTGTCAGGAAAGGGCTTGCCAGCAAATGTAACTCTCCCGCTCACGTGGGGGACTTCTGACGGTACGTGGGTCACAGATATCCAACCCAACAGCGTTAACTATCTGGGTACCAAGTACACCAAGTACAACGTTGACATGGCAAAGGTGACTACCGATGCCACTGGAGCTTTTACGTTTAAGAGTACGGTTCCATCGGATTTTGGTGGAGTACATGACATCTACCTCGTGCAAGACGGTGTGGCTCTTGCACATGGTGGATATCAGATCACTCGTTCACTCAGCATCTCTCCTAAGAGCGGTCCCATCGGCACTCCGATCACGATCACCTACACAGGTCTAGGAGCATCGCTCTACACGGCGGGCGCAGCT
>RGER01000207.1 GCA_009917815.1 Actinomycetota bacterium | reverse complement strand
AACGCGGTCAACGGCAAACTCCGTGGCCAAGGACTTAATACCTCGCCCGATCCGACCTTCGCCGAAGTCCAGAAAGTCTACGCCGAGCGTGTGGCCGCCGGCTGTACTCGCACGGACTTTGAGGGCTGGGACTTCTTGTTCAGCGTAGCCGAGAACCACCCTTTTACACAAAGCGCGAAGAACTCCCTGCCTCTGGAAAAGCCGGAAGCCGTGGAGGCGAGCACACCGGATCTCCGTAATCGCTGGAATATGATGAAGGCCGATGAGAGGATGGAATACTATGAGCGATTCTGGAAGAGTCTCGGATGCTCCTTGCCCTTCCCCGAATGGCGAGATGCGTGGAAGGAATGTGAACCCCGGATGACTGCCCTGAAAACCAAGCGGGCGTGGATGAAAGAGCTATGGAGAATCCGGTGTTGTCTAGAGAATCGCCTGGAACTTGTGAATCGCGAGGAGTTCGGGACATTGTGTAAGAGGTTGGCTGAGCACAGGTCGGGCTGTGGTCGGAAAAGGCGGGCGAAGACATGTAGGCGCATGAAAGGACCTAAGCGAGTAACACGTGGCCATTAGGCTTATATTTCCTCTGAACACTCAGCAAATGGGTCTGAGTATGAGTCCAGAAGTCTATTGGATGGTAGGGCTAGTTCTCCTTTTACTCGTCGTGCTACAGATTATTGACGCGATTATGCGTGACAATATTGTGACGCCGTATATGGAATCCATGTCGGAAGGTTTCGCAAATATGGAGGCCCAGTCAAAGGCCGAGGTTGAATCCAAGGGGATTGTCAAGTATTTGGATAACACGGAGCTCTATGACGCATTTTATGCGGGGATTTACGACCAGCTTTCCATGGGAACAGGGCGCACACAGGCCGAGGTGGCTCTCATTTTCCACGAGTGGACGAAACGGGGCGAGGACAAGCAGACCTTCTCCATCCTAGATGCCGGCTGTGGCACAGGAATTGCGGCAGCGTCCTTTGCCAAGTTGGGTGTAAAGAAGGTGGTCGGTCTGGACAGGTCCGATGCCATGTTACATCAGGCGAAGACGGTGACTATTCCCGCCACGACATTGACCGAGGATCAGAAAGCAACTGTACAGTGGCGCAAGGAGGACCTGATAAACCCGGGAGCATGTGAGGGTGGAGAGTTCACTCATGCCGTCTTGATGTATTTCACGATATATTACTTTAACGACAAGGAAGCCCTTTTCCGGAATTTATTCTTCTGGGTGAAACCTGGAGGCCGGCTCGTACTTCATCTCGTGAATAAACACAAGTTTGACCCCATTCTGGACAGTGCGAAAGGGTGGGTTGGGTTTTCTTTACAGAAATACAGTGATACGCGTGTGAAGAGGTCGGAGGTCACCTTTAACAATATGAAATATGTGGGTGAATTTGACCTACAGGATCCCGGTGCCGAGTTTCGCGAGACGTTCCGATTCAACAATGGAAAAGTCCGGCGACAAAAGCATGAGGTGAAGATGGAAGACATGAACACGATTGTCGGGATGGCGAAAGTGGCTGGGTGGGAGTATGTGGGCTACACGGATTTGATTGATGTCGGATTTGAATACGCCTACCACCTCCATTTTAAACACCCCTAAACGTTAGAAGACAGCGGATGGCTACTACACACGACGTTTTCCAGCGCGGTCTTCGTAGAGGATCTGAGAGGCTGCCGTTTGACCCTGCGAAGCGGTATTTCTATGTAGAGCACCCCACGGAAGGCTGGAAAGTCTATCTGCGTTCTTGCTGTTTCGTACATGAAAAACCAACTGCTGAAGAGGGCGCGGTGGACGCGACCCGGTTCGTGGTGGTGAAGAGGACGGGGGCTGATCCTAAATCCAAGGCCTGGGAACCACCGAAGGGACAGATGGAAGGCAAGGACGGTATGCGCAAGGGCTCGATTATGCAACACTTGCGAGAAAATGTAAAAAGGGAAGTTGCTGAGGAGGCGCGCATTGAGAGTCTACAGAACCTGACACACACTGGGCTGTGGTTTGAAGGCAGGGAAGACGACTATCCTCCGAATACGTTCTTCCAGTACCACATTTTTAGCGCTGTTGTGAGCCCGAAAGAGTGGTTGCGTGCCTCGGAAGAACTCCAGTGGTGCCGTGAACACCCGGATGCGTTTGCTCGTTTGAAAAGGGATAAGCGGGAAAAGGATGATATTGCGTGGTACACACCGTCGGAGCATAAGATGATGGGACGGTGGTCTGCGAAGATTGTCATTATGTATTTGAAGGCCTTTTCTAGCGTCTAGGTCGCCTAGTATAACAATTTTTCCAAGGACGACATGAAGCCTTTTCGGTAAATCCCATTTTCCGACAAGATTTCTTCATACAATATTTGCGGGTGAAGCGCCTCGGGAACTTCCATGTACGGGCCTTTGCCATTCTTCTGCTACTACCGCTGAAAACCCTCCTTGCGCCCTAGGACTTCCTTCGTAATAGAATCCGCCCGTTCATTGAATTCGCGACGCACTTGGCGAATGGCGATCCAATCAAAACATGTCTCATCCATCATGGCCGCCTGAATCTCTGACCACCAGACTTTCAGTTTCTTG
>RGER01000206.1 GCA_009917815.1 Actinomycetota bacterium | reverse complement strand
CGCAGATAGGAGACGCGCCAAAATGTGAATATGTCGAAACTAGTCATTTACGCAGTAATAAAAAAACCGGCCAGAGCGTACTCTGGCCGGTTCTTAGATTGAGCTATTACGCGTTCGGATTAAGGCATATCGCCTGCAACGAACTTCGGAATAACTGGACCGCCGATTTCAGACGCATAGCGTGTGCCGCCTGGGCTGAAGAAGAACAGCAGGCCGCCGATTTGGCTGTCTGTGTCGTAAGCCAGGTCAGACAGACGCTCGATGTCCCAACGCGCGTCCTGGATCTTCACGACGATCTCCTTTGTCTCGCCTGGCGCGATTGGGGTCGCGTCGGTCGACAGGCCACGATCGGCCAGGAGGTAGTCTGGGAAGTCAGGCTTCGTGGTGAACACGTCTGGGTTCAGGAAGCGCAGGCCAGCAGCCGTATATTCGCCAAGGCGAAGCGGCTCTGACGTGTCATTGTGAACCTTCACATTGATCGTCAGTTCACGGCCAGGAACCTTGTAAACGCCGCCAAGAAGCGTCGTGTGAATGCCCTTGCCAACGCCAACTGTGCCTTCCGTCGCGATTGGCGTCAGTGGCTTCTGCAAGCCAGCCTGAAGCGGAATCGTGCGTGGGAAGGTCGAGTTCGTCACTGCATAGCCAACAATCGTCGCAAGGATCGTGAGCGCGAGAACGATCGCGCCAATACGGCGGTCTTCGTCTCCAATCACGTCATCAGGACGGCCTTCAGCAACGCGGATGTAAGAAGCGATGATGCCCTTCCGGATAAACCAGAAGAAAATCCACGCTGCGCCAATCGCGAGCCAAGGAAGATGCCAAGCGTAAACGCGGCTAATGCCATAGTTCTCAAGATCAATGGTGGAGCCATCAAGCAACGTCACCGGATCGGTGAAGTCCTTCATGTCGCCCTTGATCTCAATCCACTGGCCAGGGCCAATGATTGGACCGCCGCCTTCAACGTTGATCTGAGCATGAACGTGCCAACGACCAGCGCGACGACCGCGTAGGTTCACCGAGAAGGCGTAATCCTTGCCAATCTCAAGAGAAACCGAACGTGGCGCAAACTGCTCGCCAATAAACTGAGCCGTGCGGACCAATACTGGACCTGGCTCGCCCGCGTTCAAAAACGAAACGCGTGGATTCGCAACGGCCTGTGGCCACGCCGAGAAGACGTGAACCTTGCCCGAAAGAATCATTTCTTCATTCACGTTAACCGTCGTCTTCGACCACGCAACGTCATACCAGTTCAACGTGCGCATGCGAAGGAACGCTTGCTGTGACTTCTCGCCGTGCGCCGATGCTGGGGCAATTGCACCCAACGTCGCCGCTACAGCCGCTGCCGCGCCAATGGCGGCAAGCTTGACTAGCTTCTTCATTACAAAACCTCCCAAGGTTTCTCTTCAAACCGGCGCCTCGCGCGCCAGCCGATCTTTTCTTCTTTCGTCATTGCTAGAAATCAGATCAAAAACCCAACTTCCAAAACAATGCGTTCTTTCCTTCAAGATGGCCTTGCGATCTTTACAATCGCAAGGTCACGCTTGTCGTAGGTTAGATGGTCTCAATACGCTTGGTCGTTGAATACCAACGGCCCATGAACCACCAAAGGAAATACACCATCATCGAGACGAAGCCCGAGAAGAACGCCGCAACTGGAACAACGTCCTTACCGAACGTGCGCAGGGTGCCGCGCTCGACCATGCGGATGTATTCCGGCATTGACGTGCGGACGTAGTGAAGGCCGATCAAGTCAGCAAGCGTCATCAACTGACCATGCTGCTCTGTAGCCTGGTGGAACGCTGCAATCGCTGGCCAGTTGTTTGGATAGAACAACAGACCCCAGCCCAACGAACCAACAACAGCCGTGATCACGTATGAACCCGACAGAAGAAGGATTACGTCAAGCCAAATCGCAGGAACGATCAAAGCTGATGGGAATACGAGGCTGATTGGGAACCAGGTCCAGCCCCAGAAGTTGACGTAGCGGTTAATCCACTCGCCAATCAAAAGGCCAAGAGCCGCAAACACCGCGCCAAACGGAAGGCGGAAGTTAACCCACCAAAACGCCTGTGACGCTGCGCAGAAGGTCACGCCGAGAATCGGCACAACCGTCGGCCACATACGACGATCTTTCCAATCAATCCAGAAATCCCAGTCGCCCGCTGTCAACATGAAGTGGACGTGGTAGCCGCCGAGTACGGCGAAAAACAGCAGAACTAGAAGCATCCAGTCGGTCGCCTGTACGCAACCCGCCGCTTCCGCGACGGAGTTGAACGGACCAACCGCCCCCCCGCTTTTCGATTGTGACATCACTCTTCTCCTTGGTGTTTCTCAGACATTCCCGCAGGACGCTGAGTTTCTTTTTTTATTCCTAAAACAAGCCCCTCAAACCAACCAAAATACAAATCTCAAAATCGCGCTAACGATCCCAAATATCCGGCATTCAAGTGGTTGAAAAAGCCCGCTTCAAAAAACCGCCCGCATCTTTGGGATGCGGGCGGCTTAGATCAATTACTGGGTCAGCAGGGCTGAGCCTTCTTTGCCAACGAGCGCGTGAACGCGGCCGAGGATCTGAAGAAT
>RGER01000205.1 GCA_009917815.1 Actinomycetota bacterium | reverse complement strand
ACGCAGAACTTCGTCGGCGGGCGCTCCTGTTACGATATACAGACTTCCCACCTTAGAAATGTTATTCTTATTGGCTGAATCCGCAAGCCACGCTGCAAAGTCACTCTCTAAGAATACATCGGTATCGTCACTATTCCAGTTTTTAAGTGTTAAAAGGTTCTTAGTCAAGCGCTGAGAATACGCAACCGATCCAGAGGACATTTTATACTTAGTGAAAATATTTTTTTCGGGAGCCAATTTTCATTAATCCTCCACCACGGCGATTTCAATATCTGGCTCATCTTCCAGGGTGGCCTTCGCCTTCGGGAGATTGATATTCAGACGCAGACGGCTCTGCGAGCACATGTCATTCGGATCCAGCATGAGCTCCTGGTCCACCTGGTCCTGTGTAGGACCCTCGTCGTCCCCACCCAGAGGTGCCGCGGGAGGCAGGCCCTTCTGTAGGCGGAGTACGGCCATCTCATCCAGCATAATGTCGCTAAATGCCGTACCCGCGCGAATCGGCTGGCCGGTCATAATGCTCGCCGACACGCCGGTGACCGGATCCATCTCGCCAAACACGGCCGCCTTCAAGAGAATACGCTCCGTCTCCTCAAAGCTCGCCTTGGCCAGAGGACCAATGTCCAGCTTATTGATGCCGTAGCGATCCACGGACATCAGTCGGCCGGCCCTGCACATCACATCCACCAGAAGGCCGAGATGCCGGTAGTTAATCTGGCCTTCCTCAAACAGGGTCTGGATCTCATTGTACAGGACAGCCCGCGTGGCCTCAATGCCAAGCTGGGAATAAATGTCATGTACATGGGTGCTGTACACACGTGTGGCATCCACGGCAGGATGATTCATGACCTCCAGGAAATTGCTGCCGTCCGTGTCCAGGATATACTCCTCGGTCTTCTCATATTTGCCCTCGGCCGCGTTGAAGATGAAGCGCCCATCGCCCTTGCGGAAAGTCGCCGCCTTAATTCCAGGGAGACCGCGGATAATAACGGAGTTCAGAAGCTTGTTCTGGAACTTCTTGTACGCCGACATCACATCCAGGCTGGATGAAACAGTCATCGTCTCGCCCGCAATGAGGAGGCGAATACGCATCACGAGTTTCTGGCTGTTGAAATCCGAGTAGACCATGTTCACCTCCTTGCCGAAGCGCTCGCGCAACACGTAGTGGATATCGTCCATCGTGATGTTTTTGTCAAACATCTGCTGGCGATCCAGCTCGAGACGCAGAATATACTTGCTCCACGCAGCCGGCGCCTCGGCCAGCTCAAACATCTTGTAGAACGCCAGCAGTTCACGGTCCTCCTTCAGAATACTCGCCGAGTCTGAGGGGTCGTAGTAAATCGCTGTCTTCACCGTCATGTCGCGCAGAAGAGTGAGCTCCAGCTCTTGCGCCACTTCGCGCGCCTTCGTCTTGTTGTTAGCGAATTCCGGAAGGAGCGCGATGGTGAGCGACATGGCCTTCGGATTCTGGGTCACCTTGAGAAGCTCCTTGAGGCGAGGCACACCTCGGGTCACGTTGGACTTACTGGCCACGCCAGCAAGATGAAAGGTGTCGCGCAGGATATGGCACGAGTGCGTCATGAAGTTGCGAGTCTTCTCAACGGTGAAATCGTACACCTTGCCCTTCATCGGCACGACCTCCTTAATAGACACGATCGCATCCCAGACTACCTCGCCCGTCGTATCCAGATGAGTGATGCTACCCTTCTCCATGAGGTTGAAGTGATAGTCCAGGATGTCCTGCTTATAGTGCATGGACAGCGGGAAAGTTTCCGCAAACACCTTGGAGTAGTGTGTGGGAATCGTATACGTATACGCCTTTCGCACAGAGTCAAACTTGTTCAGGGCCGGCATATGGCTTGAGATACGCCCGAAGATTCCGTACCTAGCGAGGAGCGTGCTGAAGCGGGTCAACAGCTCATTGGACACGGAAGTCACCGTGATATAGCCACTCTTCTTTGACACAGAACCATCACCGCTGACATAGCCGTCCACGAGACCCTGTACGAACTCGGTCGGTGCCTGGAATACCCAGTCAGGCATGGTCTTCTCGTGGCTGACCCGACCGAAGGCCTTCTGCATGAGAGTGGCCAAGAGAGTGGAGTGGATAACGATGCTTGTGGTAGTGCCCTTGATGCCAGACTTGGCCGACTCGCGCTCCTCGCACACGGTGTGCGTACCGACATTCCAAGAGTCCATGAGACCCTTTACCTTCTCCAGATATGTCATGTCGTTGTTGGTGATGTTCACCTGCGTGGAGTTGCTCATCCCCTCGGCAAGGTAGGCGCCCACGAAGAAACCGAAATCCTGTGTTAAAGGGATGTACTCGGGGATTTGACTCACATCAGGGCGGGTGCGCGCAGGATATACATAGCCCGATACAATCTTATCGGCGTTAGTGTTCTTGCCATCCTCAAAGGCCTCACGGAATGCGTCACTGCGACTGTAGGGAATTGTGAATAGGTTGCCGTTGTTCTTCTGGAACCAGTGACGCTCCTGGCTACGTAGCTGGGTGAGTGCCAGCTGAACATCCGTGCCATACAACCACTCCGTGGGAGGGAGGTACTCCCTTAGCGAGATGGAGGAAATTACCTTCAGGTCGCCCAGCGA
>RGER01000204.1 GCA_009917815.1 Actinomycetota bacterium | reverse complement strand
ATCGTTTCACAGATACACGAACGGATTCCTGGATCGCACTGGGAGCTCTTTCCGGAATCATCACACCTGCCACACATTGAGGAACCAGCACGATTTAAGCGAGTACTCTCCGATTTTCTATCACACTTTTAGGCCCACGTTGAGAAGCACTTAGGCAAAGAAAGGCCCCCGCTTTCGCGAGGGCCTTCATTTCGTAGCGGGGACAGGATTTGAACCTGCGACCTCTGGGTTATGAGCCCAGCGAGCTACCGAGCTGCTCCACCCCGCGTCGGTATTGCGATGGTATGCGCTTTACGCTCCCAGCAGCAAATCCTCCCTGTGGCTCTCTCATCCATTACTTGCCAGAGGCCGAGATCGCCCTGGAAATGGCTACCTTCAATCGATCTTGCGCCTTGCCATAGGCCGCAAAATCTCCCTTGGCGAGCGCTGCTTGCCCATCTGCTAACGCACGTTGTGCGTCAAGGAGGGCTTGATCGAGCGCACTCGACGTGGTGGCAGTACCAGAAGTGGTCGTGGTTGCATTGGTGGTGGATCCTGTCGCCGACGTTCCGCCGGTAGTGGCTCCCGCATTTCCACCAAAGACTTGATCGAGCGCACCCTGCAAGTTGTCATCGAATCCGATCTGATCACCAAAGGCGACCAGCACCTTCTGCAGGAGTGGATAAGAAGCCGTATTCGCAGTTGCTCGAACATAGACAGGTTGCACATAGAGCAGCCCGCCTCCGACCGGCAGCGTCAATAAATTACCAAGTACTACATCTGACCCACCTTGACGCAAGAGCGTCAACGCTTGCGAGACAGCGGGACGCGCTTCGAAGTTAGACGACACCTGCGAGGGGCCTGGAATGTTGGTACTACGCGGAACTTGAAGGACCCGAATCTTTCCGTAATCAGCACCAGGCTCAGCAACAACCGAGGCGAAGGCCGAAAGGTTTTCGCGTCCACCCCGTGGCACGAACGGCGTAGTGAGTGAGAACGATGCCTTCGAAGTACCAGGCATCTTGAGTGTCAAATAATAGGGAGGTTGATTTGACGCGTTCCCACCGAATGTGGAGGGATCCCTTGGAACCTTCCAGAAATCTTGTCCACCATAAAAAGCAGCGGCACTTTGCACGTGGTACTCACTGAGCACATCACGTTGAACGCGGAAGAGATCCTCGGGATAACGAAGGTGCTCCATAAGATTCTTCGAAATAGCGCTCTTAGATTTCACTATTCCTGGATAAATCTTGCTCCAGACCTTGAGCACGGGATCCTTGTCGTCCCACGCATACAAGGTCACAGTGCCATCGAATGCATCTACTGTCGCCTTCACCGAGTTGCGAATGTAGTTAACTGATTGCTCGGCAGCTGTGCCACCTCGAGAGTTCGTGAGCGAATCTGCAGTGGCTGTGCTCAGTAAGGTTTTCTTCGAGTACGGGAAGCCTGAAGAGGTGGTGTATCCGTCTATCACCCAGAGTACTTTTCCGTCCACAATCGTGGGGTATGGATCGGAATCAAGAGTAAGCCACGGGGCAACTTTTGCTACCCGAGTGGTGGGGTTGCGATCGAAGAGAATGCGCGACTTTGGATTGATGAGATTCGAGAGCAGAATCCGTTGCTCGCCATATTTCAGTGCAAAGACCGCCTTGTTGAGAAGCGAACCTACTGGAACTCCACCCTTGCCAGAGTAGGTGTAATTCTTCTGACCATTCGCAGATTTATCGTCTGGATAATCGAGTTCATTGAGACCCGATCCACCACCCACGATCGAATAATCAGGTGAATTTTCACCGAAGTAAATTCTCGGTTGATACTCGCCGAGCTTACCGCTGGGCGGAATATTTCCTTCAGTAAATTGGGGTTTTCCATCGGCATCACGTACGTTGCCAAAAGCGGCAGCCATTCCGAAGCCATGCGTATATACCAAGTGATCATTAATCCAGTTACTGCTCGGACTGCCAGCAAGATCTAATTCGCGAACAGCGACCACCATGTCACGAGTCACTCCATCAACCTTGTAACGATCAATGTCGAGTGAGTCCGCAAAAGAGTAGTACGGCTTAATCTGTTGCAACTGCCGGAATGTAGGCGAGAGGAGATTGGGATCCATCAAACGAATACTGGCTGTTGTTTGGGCATCATTATTTAACTGGCCTGCTGAAGTCGAAGTTGTTGCCTGGTAATCCTGAACTTCGACATTGTCTAAGCCATATGCCATTCGCGTGGCATCGATATTTCGCTGTATGAATGGCGCCTCTTTGGAAGACTCAGAAGGCTTTACTTGAAATTGTTGAATGACTGCTGGGTAAACGCCATCGATGAGTAACGCGCTCACAAGGAGAAGTCCGATTCCTGCGACAGGTAAGGTCCACGATTTGCGTACGATATTTGCAAAGAATAGTAACGAACAGAGAATTGCAATTCCCGCAAGAATTGATTTAGCGGGCAGGGAGGCGTTTACATCGGTATATGAGAGTCCGGTAAAGAGTCGTCCTTCTTTGGTCGAGAGCACGAAACGATCCGTCCAGTAAGCAACGGCTTTCAACAATACAAAAAGGCCAAGCAAGATGGAGATCTGAACTCGAGCCGTCACCGTGCTCCGGCTGCCAGCGGCTTGTAGGCGAATTCCACCGTAAATGTAATGCACAGCGACGGTGGCAATGATTGCAAAAATCAGAGTGGAGAAT
>RGER01000203.1 GCA_009917815.1 Actinomycetota bacterium | reverse complement strand
CCATTAAAGAACTCTTTGACCTCAACCCTGCCCGCTATTACGAGTTGCTCAACGCGGTGATCGATCGCCCCGAGGCCTTGGAAGCCGATCCGATGTTGGTAAAGCGGCTCCGTCGGATGCGCGATGCGCGTACGCGCGATCGCTCCGCTCGCCGTCTTTCTTAAATTCACCCACTTTCTTAAAGTTTTGTAATTTCCATTTGCGCCAAATATCCTGATTTTGGGCGCTCCTTTTTCATTTTTTCACGATAATTTTTGACGCCCATCTTCCGCACCTCCGCTTCGGCGAAGTACCTTCCCTCCTGGGGTTTTTTACCTGGGGTTTCGCTCAGGGGAAGTTGGCTCCAGTAGCACCCGGCCGCGGAAGAGCTGCGGCCCTATGAAGTAAAGGCAGATTGTTATGGCAGTTGGCACCGTCAAATGGTTCAATGGCGAGAAGGGCTATGGCTTCATCGCCGTTGATGGTGGGGCAGATGTATTCGTGCACTACAGCGCAATTGAGATGGATGGCTACAAGTCCCTCCAAGAAGGTCAGCGCGTGGAGTTCGATGTGACCCAAGGGGCTAAAGGTCCCCAGGCCGAGTCTGTAAAGGCCGCCAACTAAGGGTTCTCCCGTTCACAATTTGCACTCCTCGTACGAGAGTGCCAATCTATGGGTAGCACTCTCGGGGTGAGAGTGATAACCCACCCAGACTGTGGGGCGAGGCCTCCCAAGAGGTCGTCCGTCGCGGGCGCCACCCAGTCATGGTCGTGAAAACGACCCCGTACGAAGGAAGATGAATGGCCAAGATCATCGCCTTTGATGAAGAGGCGCGTCGTGGTCTCGAGCGTGGAATGAACCAGCTCGCAGACGCAGTGAAGGTCACTCTCGGACCTCGCGGACGCAACGTTGTGTTGGAGAAGAAGTGGGGAGCCCCCACCATCACCAACGACGGTGTTTCGATCGCTAAGGAAATCGAACTCGAAGATCCCTACGAGAAGATCGGTGCCGAACTCGTTAAGGAAGTTGCCAAGAAGACAGATGATGTCGCTGGCGATGGAACTACGACCGCAACCGTTCTCGCTCAAGCACTTGTGCGCGAAGGTCTTCGTAACGTTGCTGCAGGTGCTAATCCAATGGCACTCAAGCGCGGAATTGAGAAGGCAGTAGAAGCAGTTGCATCTGAACTTCATTCAATGGCTAAGACCGTTGAAACAAAAGAGCAGATTGCATCGACCGCTTCTATTTCAGCCGCAGACTCAGCCATCGGCGAAATGATCGCCGAAGCAATGGACAAGGTTGGCAAAGAAGGCGTCATCACTGTCGAAGAGAGCAATACTTTTGGTCTCGAACTTGAGCTCACTGAAGGTATGCGTTTCGACAAGGGATACATCAGCCCTTACTTCGTGACCGATCCAGAGCGCATGGAAGCAGTTCTCGAAGATGCTTACGTGCTTATCGCAAATTCAAAGATCACATCTGTGAAGGATCTCCTTCCACTTCTTGAGAAGATCATGCAATCCGGAAAGCCACTCGCGATCATCGCTGAAGATGTTGAAGGCGAAGCCCTTGCAACACTCGTAGTGAATAAAATTCGCGGAACCTTCCGTTCAGTTGCAGTGAAGGCACCAGGCTTTGGTGATCGTCGCAAGGCGATGCTCCAAGACATTGCCATTCTCACCGGTGGACAGGTCATCTCTGAAGAGGTCGGTCTTAAACTCGAGTCAACCACGGTTGATCTCCTTGGTCGCGCCCGCAAGGTCGTTATTACTAAGGATGAAACCACCATCGTTGAAGGCGCTGGAGATGCAGATCAAATCAATGGTCGCGTTAACCAAATCCGCGCTGAAATCGAGAAGAGTGATTCAGATTACGACCGTGAGAAGCTCCAAGAGCGTCTCGCCAAGCTCGCTGGCGGCGTCGCTGTTATCAAGGCAGGTGCAGCAACTGAGGTCGAACTCAAGGAGCGTAAGCACCGCATTGAAGACGCAGTGCGCAAAACGCTGGTCTTGAAGGCGGAGTTATCGTCGAGAAGGTTCGCCATCTCGAAGCTGGCTTCGGTCTCAACGCAGCAACCGGAGAGTATGTAGACATGATCAAGAGTGGCATCATCGATCCAGTCAAGGTCACACGTTCTGCTCTTCAGAATGCCGCATCAATCGCAGCACTCTTCCTCACTACTGAGGTTGTTATTGCTGATAAGCCAGAGCCAAAGGGTGCCGCTCCTGCGATGCCCGGTGGCGGAGATATGGATTTCTAATCCACGATCTTCTCAAAGGAGCCCAGAGATTTCTCTGGGCTCCTTTGCTATGAAAGTATGATGCAGTGAGTATTTCTGGGACTTCTTCAAACGCATCTAAGAGTTTCATGGTCGGTTTCGATCTCGATATGACACTCGTTGATTCTTCCGATGGCATTACCTCCACTATGGACGTTGTGCTAAAGA
Source organism: Actinomycetota bacterium (assembly GCA_009917815.1). GTDB lineage: Bacteria > Actinomycetota > Actinomycetes > Nanopelagicales > Nanopelagicaceae. The sequence continues at coordinate 245 of RGER01000203.1, read as the reverse complement.
GGCACGGCTTCAACATTGCTCTTGAAGAAATGGCCAAGACTGTCGGCATTCCTCTCTGGGATTCGTTTGGACAATGGGTACCTGCTGAGTTGGTGGATCCATTAGTCCAGGAGTACAGAGCGATTTACGGTGAGATCGGAATTCCACAAACCACCATCCTTCCGGGTGCACAAGAAGCGCTCGCGGCCATTCGGGCGCTCGGCGGTCGCACCATGGTGGTGAGTGCAAAACTTGAAGCTGCGGTT
>RGER01000202.1 GCA_009917815.1 Actinomycetota bacterium | reverse complement strand
TGGGCTGGCATGTGGGGTCTGGATCATTCACATCTGTACAAGAATGAATATGAGATCGCAAAGGCCAAGTGGGAACAGATCCATGAGGGCGTGACGGACATGAACGGGAAACGTTGGACGGTGGCTGACATCATCGCATCTGCACCCCCGCCGCCACCCACGCCCGAGTGGGGGTTTCCCAAGGGCCGGCGGGATGCGCAAGAAAGTGATTTTGTGTGCGCAATGCGGGAGATGTATGAGGAGACTGGTGTAAGGGAATCGGATGTCATACCTATTAAGAATCTGGAGCCTCTCGTGGAGTCCTTTTTCGGGAGCAATCATGTACATTATTGCCATAAGTATTATGTTGTATGGGTGCCGTATGACCTGAAAGTGGAGTTCAATAAGGAGAATGATCATATGCGCCGTGAAATAGGGGATCTGCAGTGGTTTTCCTTGGCAGAAGCAATGAAGCACTTGCGCGAAGACAATATTGAAAAGCGCGAGGTGCTCTTGAAGGCTGCATCCATCTTTCGCAATCTGTGCCCTTTCCCCGTGGCTCCTCCGTCAAAACGTCAAATATAATTCGGCTGCCCGTATAGATGGCAATTACGCCGCACCAATTGAAATTGCTGGCCGATTGGAGGTCGGTTGGCACAGTTAAAGGCGCCGATGACTGGGATTTCTCAGAGCGCGATAGACTCTTGGAGCAGTTGATACAGGAAAAGATCTTTCCTGGGGAAGACCAGGCAGAATATGAGCGCACGGGTGGACTATATCCTGACCTGGAAGACCCGGAGTTTATTATGAAACTCATTCGAAAACAGGAGTTCCAGGAATCCAAGCAGAAATCTGTTAAAGAATCCATGGACGAGGGCATTGATAAATGTAGGACGGCCGAGGATTTTGAGATTACGCCCGTACAGCGTTTCGTGAGCCGATTCCTGTCTCCGAGGACACCATACAACTCGGCTCTTCTGTTCCACGGCGTGGGTGTGGGAAAGACGTGCGCTGCGGTGACCGTGGCCGAGAGCTATTTACACGAGTACCCCACAAGGAAAGTGTATGTGGTGGCTCCTCCCAATATCCAGGAGGGATTCCGAAGGACGATTTTTGACATGAAGGCGCTCAAGGTTGTAAAAGGGGAGACGAATAAACATTCGGGCTGTACCGGCGACACGTATTTGGATATTACGAGTACATATACGGAATATAATAAGACCACCATAGAATCTAGGATAGGCAAGGCCGTGCGCAGTCGCTATGAATTCTTCGGATATACTTCATTTTATAATCATATCCTCGGCCTTATGAGCGGAGTTCCGACAAAGGGCAGAACAAGAGAGCAGGTCGTGGATGCGCAGAATGCTGTCTTACGCGAAGAGTTCAGCAATCGTGTGATTATAGTGGACGAGGCGCACAATTTGCGCGACAATCCGCTAGAAGGCGAAGAGGAATCTACCGATGACGCGAATCCGAGTGATTCCGCCGATGCGAAGGCAGGCAAGAAGCTCACTCCCTTCTTCAAGCGCGTCTTGGAAGTATCGGACGGCATTTCTCTTCTGCTGATGACGGCCACACCGATGTATAACAGCTTCATAGAGATCATCTTCCTCTTGAATCTTTTGCTCATAAACGACAAATACCCTGGCACTCTTCGTGTAGATGACGTGTTCAATGTAAAAGAGAAGAAGTTCGTGGAGGGTGGTGAGAAGGTCCTGGGCCGTATTGCCGGCCACTATATCTCGTTCATGCGTGGCGAGAATCCGCTTACATTCCCCCTGCGCCTCGTGCCTCAGTCGCCCCTCCTGATTACGGAGTGGCCCTTCAAAAATCCGAAGGGCGTGGATATTCACGGAGATGAAAGGATGCGGAGTATCAAGTTGCCGTGCTTGGCCGCATATTATGACGAGGAGGCCGAGATCTTGTACAAGGAGAAGTCCTTGGAAATTGTGAGCTCGGCGGAGGGCATGGGCATTACGAATATGGACATCCTGGTTCAAGCGGGAAATTGGATTTTCCCTGGCTCTGAGGGCGACGATTTCATGGATCGTATTCGCCAAGTCGGATTTGATCGCACGTTTGTAAAAGAGAAGCGCGGTGGACTCGTATATTTCCGTAACGAGGATGAGGCCAGGGGAGCTAGCTGGCTCTTATATGACAATTTATCCGCGTACAGCGCCAAGTGCAGGGTCTTGCTGGAACGCCTCAATAATAGTCGTGGTGTCTGTTTCGTCTACAGTCGCTTTGTGCCTTCGGGGGCACTCAGTATAGCCCTCGCCTTGGAGGCGAATGGCTACACGTGCTGGAATCGCGATATAGGATTCTTGGCCGAGGGCAATCAGCATCCCCAGGGTGGTTCCGATAACCACCATCAACGGCGCCTGGTAGTGTGCCGACATCGCCACCGTGGCGATTTGGGTCTTGTCACCCATCTCTGCCAGGAAGAAGGTGATCAGCGTGGCACCAAAGACACCCCAACGCTGCGCCACACGGGTTTCTTCATCTTCGATCTTGTCGGGAATGAGGGTCCACACCGCCATGCCCAAAAACGACAGGCCCAAGACCCAGCGCAAGATCTGAGGGCTCAGTTGTGTGGTGATCCAGGTGCCCAAGGCACCTGCCAGTCCATGGTTGATGAGGGTGGCCACCAGGATGCCCAAAATGATGGGGACCGGCCGCTTGAACCGAG
>RGER01000201.1 GCA_009917815.1 Actinomycetota bacterium | reverse complement strand
CGGTATTGATCAGTGCGTTAAGGAGCGGCCAATCAGCGATGGCATCAGATCCATCAAGCATGGACTCGGTTTCGCGATACGGCGAAGCCACTGATCCGCAATCAAGATGATCACGACCGATAACGATCGGCGCCTCAACTTCGCCCTTGGCGACCATGTCGTTGAAGCGCTCACCCGCAAGATGGCGCTCTCCATAACCGAGCCAACAGATGCGCGCTGGAAGTCCTTGGAAGGCAACTTTCTCCGAAGCCTTCTTGATCCATCGGGCTAGTGGTTCGTTATCTGGAAAGAGTTCCAACACAGCTTTATCGGTCGCCGCAATATCTTTAGGATTTCCCGAAAGGGCCGCCCAGCGGAAGGGGCCTTTACCTTCGCAAAAGAGCGGGCGGATATAGGCAGGCACAAAACCAGGGAAGGCAAAAGCGCGGTCATACCCCCCGAGTTTGGCTTCCCCGCGAATGGAATTACCGTAATCAAAGACTTCAACGCCAGCATCTAAAAAGCCGACCATCGCCTCAACTTGCTTGACCATCGAAGCGCGTGCCCTCAGCGTGAAATCTTCTGGGTCCTTCTCCGCCATAAAGTGCCAGTCCTCAACATCAATACCTTCAGGCAGGTATGAGAGTGGATCGTGTGCCGAAGTCTGGTCGGTGACAATGTCGATCTCCACACCACGTCGGAGCAATTCGGCGAAAATTGTTGCCGCATTTCCGAGGACGCCGATACTTAACGCCTTACGTGCCTTTTTGGCATCTAGCGCGAGTTTGATTGCTTCGTCCAAATCTGAGCACCAGATATCGAGGTAACGATGATCGACGCGACGTTGTAAACGAGTGGAATCAACGTCGACACAGAGACACACACCATCGTTCATCGTGACCGCGAGCGGTTGCGCACCACCCATGCCACCTGCACCACCGGTTAATGTGAGCGTGCCTGCGAGGGTGCCACCAAAGCGCTTATTTGCGATAGCCGAGAAGGTTTCGTATGTACCTTGCAGAATTCCCTGCGTACCGATGTAGATCCACGAACCGGCGGTCATTTGGCCATACATAGTCAGGCCCAGAGCTTCTAGACGACGAAACTCTGGCCAGGTTGCCCAATCCCCCACGAGATTTGAATTCGCGATAAGTACTCGAGGCGCCCATTCATGCGTTTGCATGACGCCCACTGGCCGGCCTGACTGCACCAACATCGATTCGTCCGCTTTGAGGGTCGTGAGAGTACGCACGAGTGCGTCGAATGACGCCCAGTCGCGAGCTGCTTTACCAGTACCGCCGTAGACGACCAGATCATCGGGACGTTCGGCAACCTCGGGGTCGAGGTTGTTCTGCAGCATGCGCAGGGCGGCCTCTTGTTGCCAACCCAGGGTGGAAAGCTGCGTGCCGCGCGCGGCACGGACTGGGCGAGGTCCAGGTCCTGAACCTGGCACAGAGTGCGGTGCGCTGCTCATACAAGTTCTCCAATTTCTCGTTCGACGGCCGAAAGTAATGCGTGGCTCTTCACCATTTCTACTGTTGCCTCAATTTCTGGCGTAAGCCAGCGATCCATTCCAGGTCCTTGGACTTTCGTGCGCAGGACCTGGAGCGCGGCCCCCGTACCTGGCGAGGGCATGAGCGGGGCGCGCATATCGATCGCACGTCCGGCAGTCATAATTTCAATGGCAATCACCCGCGCAAAAGCATCCACGGCCCGACGTAATTTCCGCCCCGCATGCCATCCCATCGAAACGTGATCTTCTTGCATTGCGCTGGAAGGAATGGAATCTACCGAAGCAGGAGTAGCGAGACGTTTCATCTCTGAAACTAATCCAGCTTGAGTGTATTGCGCGATCATGAGCCCGCTGTCAACGCCAGGATCATCGGCAAGGAAAGGATTAAGTCCAAAGGAACGAGCCTTATCAAGCATTCGGTCTGTGCGACGTTCGGACATGGAAGCCACATCCGCGATAACGATCGCCAAAAAGTCGAGTACGTAGGCCACTGGCGCGCCATGGAAGTTTCCATTGCTGCGCACGCGGCCATCTGGTAACACGACCGGGTTATCGATAGCGCTCGCTAATTCACGTGATGCAATCAAACGAGCATGATCGACCGTGTCTCGAGCGGCACCGGCAACCTGCGGTGCGCAACGCAATGAATATGCGTCTTGCACTCGAGTGTCATCGTGACCTGCGTGCGATTTTACAAAAGGAGAGTCGCCGAGGAGGCGCCGAAGGTTTTGTGCGGAGCGACCTTGACCTACTTGTGGACGCAGTGCGTGCAGCTCTTCGGCAAAGACCTGATCGGTGCCGAGGAGAGCTTCAATACTCATTGCAGTAGAGAGATCCACGGTCTTGAGCAACGCATCGATATCGCTGATGGCCATGATCAACATACCGAGCATGCCGTCGGTTCCATTAATGAGTGCGAGCCCTTCCTTGGCCACAAATTCAATCGGTGAAATTCCGGCATCTCGAAGCGCTACACCTGCAGGAACCACACTTCCGTCAGATAAGCGCACCTCGCCCTCGCCCATAACTGCGAGCGCACAAGTGGAGAGAGGGGCGAGATCCCCGGAGCAACCCAGTGATCCATATTCACGTACGAGTGGAGTGATCCGTGCGTTGAGAAGCGCGGCATACGCATCAGCGGTCGTCGCGCGAATTCCCGTGCGACCCGTGCACATCGTTGATAGACGCAGTGCCATCATGGCTCGAAC
>RGER01000021.1 GCA_009917815.1 Actinomycetota bacterium | reverse complement strand
TAAAATAATTTGCACCAGAGACAATTGCTCTAGAATATATGACCACACCAATTCAATTTCACCAAGCTTTATTTTATCCTGAATGTATAATTTTGCCTCTGTTTCTAATCGAATTCTAATGGAACTCTGGTCATCGTAAGGTCTATTGTAACAACAGTTATCAAGGTAGATACGCATTAATACTTCTCCACTAAGTTAAGCTTTCTCTCACTTACTTTCTTTGTCGTCGCCACCTTTGCACTCGCTGGCCTTGTGCAAGCGTGGAGTACCCACGGCCTCAAGTACGCGGCCGCCTGGTTTGTTGCCACTGCGCTTTTCGGATTTATTGTTGAAGAGATTGGCGTCCATACCGGTTGGCCTTTTGGGAAATACACATATTCAAATTCACTCGGCCCCGCCATCGGTGGAGTTCCCCTCGTGGTGCCCTTGGCGTGGGCGATGCTCTCACATCCGATACTTGTGCTCTCGCGACGAATTTCCCGTCGATGGGCACCGCTTGTTTTTGGCTGGACGATCATGGCTTGGGATCTCTTCCTTGATCCGCTCATGGTCGATGCCGGCCGCTGGACGTGGAGTGCAGAATCACGCGACATCCCCTTCATCTCTGGAATACCCCTTTCAAACGCCGCCGGTTGGTTGCTCTGTGGCGTAGCTCTTGGCGCACTTTTGCACTGGGGCTTGCCACGCGAACGTCGGAAGAGCGCGCCGACGTCTGCTGCAGGTGATGTCATTCTTGGATGGACGCTCTTTTCTGGAGTTGTTGGAAATCTCTTCTTCTTTGATCGTCCGGGGACGGCACTCGTCGGTGGGTTCGCTCTCGGATTAACGCTTCTTCCCTATTTCTTTATGATTTGGATTACTCGCGAGTGATCGTTCTGGCATTAGTAGCACTCGCCGTCAACGTGCTCAATCTCGTTATCTTTCTTGTAAACACTTTGAGCGCGCGTCGCCCAACTGCGGCGCAAGCCACGGGTTCATCGGTCAACGTATTTCTGCCGTGCAGAAACGAAGCCTTGCGGGTCACTCCCACACTTGAGTCTCTCCTCGCGCAAGAAGGTCTGGCAGATTGCCATCTATATATTCTCAATGATCGATCGATTGACTCGACTCAATCGGTTATCAGCGCACTGATTGCCGACAAAGAGAAGGTCTCGTTGATATCTGGTCGCGAGATCGAACCTGGTTGGATCGGTAAATCTTTCGCTCTCCACCAACTTTATGAATCGGCCCGGGTAAGCGATTACACCGTCCTCATTGATGCAGATGTCACGCTTTCGCCGATTGCTCTCTCAAGTGCAATCGCCACGCTTCACGAGAGCAAGCTCGATTTTTTGAGCGTTTATCCGAGGCAAGTGGCGAGGAGTTGGAGCGAATACCTCATCCAACCCCTGCTTCAGTGGACATGGATGACCTCGCTCTTCTTGCGACGGTGTGAGCGCTCTGCGCGTCGGTCGACCACCGTTGCCAACGGGCAATTCATGGTGATCCGAAATTCCGCGCTCTGTCGGATCCAAGGATTCTCACACGTCAGAAATTTTGTCCTGGACGACATCGCCCTCGCGCGGCAGTTGAAAGCATCGGGAGCCTTCGGAGGCGTGGTCAACGGGTCGGATTTAGCGCAATGCCGCATGTACGAAGACTTTGACCAGTTGAGCCAGGGATACCGTAAGTCGCTTTGGAGTGCGTTCGGTTCACCATTTGCCGCCTTCGCCATTGCTGCGATCTTCACGGTTGCCTACATTCTTCCTCTCCCCCTCGCACTTCTCCAGCATGGATGGATTGCCTCGATCTCTTCGCTGGCATTCGCCCTCTCCCTCATGGTGCGCTATGGCGTGGCCGTACTTACAAGGGCTCCGCGCTCCTCATCGATCTTTCATCCCATTGCAATTCTCTTCCTGCTCTATCTCTTGGCAGCCTCCTGGAGTGATCGGCTGCGCGGGAGACTTTCTTGGAGTGGGCGAACTTTGAGTGGCTCTCAATGAGTCACATTGCGATCGTAGGAGCCGGCATTGGCGGTCTCGCAGCAGCCGTGAAGTTGGCTGCGCTCGGTCATCGCGTAGAAGTCTTCGAAGGAAGTAGTTTCGTAGGCGGGAAGTGCCGAACGGAATCCATCGGTGGCTACTCATTCGATCTCGGGCCTTCACTCTTCACGCTACCAGCGGTCTACCGAGATCTCTTCTTGAAGACGGGCAAACCGCTCGAAGAGGAACTCGAATTGTTGGCACTCGACCCAGCGTTCGAATACCGCTTTGCGGATGGCGCTACTTTCGTATATCGAGGTTCGCGCGGAGCATTAACCGAATCGATCACAGACGCATTTGGTGCTACAGCCGCACACCAGTGGCAGAGACTCTTAGACCGCGGAGGCGAGATGTGGAGAGTCTCGCGCGAACCCTTTATCCAATCACCCATCGCACCACTTCGATCAATGATGCGTCGCAAGGGGGTTCTGCGAGATACACGCATCATCGCTCCGCACCGAACCTTGAGATCCTTGGGACGCTCTATCGTTTCCGAACCGCACTTGCGCATGTTGATTGATAGGTATGCCACCTACACCGGGTCAGATCCTCGCAAAGCCCCTTCGGCCCTCCTCACAATTCCCTACATCGAAACGACATTCGGGGCCTGGCACATTAAGGGTGGCGTCGGATCACTCAGTCTCGCCTTGGCGCGCAGAGCTGAAACCTTAGGTGTCACGATGCATCTTTCAACAGAAGTACGCACCATCGAGACGTCGTCGAATGCTGTATCGGGTGTGCGTCTTACGAACGGCGACTTTTATCCGGCTGAGATAGTCATATCCAATGCCGACGCTACGCACACGTTTAATGCTCTCCTTGATGCTCCTCGACAAGCAGCGAAACTCGCTAAGGCGCCGCCTTCCTTAAGTGGATTTGTTCTTCTACTGGGCCTTCGCGGTCGCACCCCAGGTTTGGGGCACAACACTGTGCTCTTCCCTACAGACTATGACGCTGAATTTGACGCACTCTTCGGTTCGTCGCCACGCTTGATTGATGATCCCACCATCTACATCTGCTCTCCCGACGATGCTGCCATGCGTCCACATGCAGATTCAGAAAGCTGGTTTGTACTCATAAATACACCTGGAACCACTTTCGTCGACTGGAACAACCACGAAACTGTGGAGCGGTACAAAGATCACGTGATAGATCTGATCGAACAACGTGGAATGACGGTGCGCGATCGTATCGAGGTCTGCGAAGTGCGCACCCCCGCCGACTTTGAGCGTGAAAATCGTGCCCCAGGTGGCGGCATCTACGGCAAGGCCGGAAATTCAAGAACGGCGGCGCTCTCCCGTACACAGAACGGAACTCACATCAGGGGTCTCTATTCAGTGGGTGGTTCGGTTCATCCCGGTGGTGGGTTACCCATGGTGGGAATCGGGGCTGAAATCGTCTGCAAGGCGATAGGCCCGGCCGACTCAGAGGTGCGAACTACTTCTTCTTAAAACCTGCAGGGCATTTGGGGTTGGCGCCGAGAACCTTCTTCACCGTCTTGCCCTTAATGCAGGTTATCGTGATTTGTTTGGGCAACTGAGTGGCCACAGCACCCGCTGGTTGCGCAGGTTTCGGCGGAGTGATGGCAGCGCCCTGTGCCAACTTAATTCGAATCGTGGGAGAAGAGAAAGTGAAATTATCAGCCTGAAGTTTGATAAATCCATCTCTTTCGCTCACCAACACTGTGGCCACTTGACTCGAATTATCTGCGGAGACCACTTCCACTTTGGCTTCTATTGGTGCACTCGAGAAGCCGTAGTAGCAACGCGCCGTGTCTGAGCGAACGATATACGTATAACGACCTTTGAAGAGAGATCCATCTACGTTGGTGTGAATGCCTGCAACTCGGTAATTGAGAGATCCATCTATGAAAGCTGGCGGACCTTGTTCATATATAGGCGCGTTCGTCACGACCAAGCCATGGAGTTTTGTCTTATCTGCTGAACAGGCATTACTTCCAGTATAGGTATTCGCCGCAAAGTTCCAGAATATTGAATTTGTTTCACGCAATATATTCACGCCATTGTTATTTGCCGCTGGCGAAAATGGAACAAGGTATTTTTCAAAAGCCGAGAAGAGTTTGAACTTGTCGAAATTTGCAGATATGAGTTCGGTGTTAGGCGCCGTCAGAAAATCCGCATAATTTCTCGAGATAGAACCGCCCCAGTTTGTGGAACCTCCACCCGGGTTCCCGTTGCCTGAAAGTCCGACCGTATAGAAATCTTTCAAGTACTTCTCTAAAACTGCATCCTTGGCCACATCAACTTTGGGCACGGAAGCCTTAAGCTCTGGAACTAGAGTGACGTCGCCTTCGACACGGATCTTATTATTCTCAGGATCGAGCGGATCAACAGAGAAGTCCGCGTTCTGCATGCGACCAAAAATCCAGCCAGTCAGATTTTTATCAAGACGAAGCGTGAGCCCCACGCGCTCACTTCCAGCGAAATTAACTGAATTCACACACTCCCCAGAGACCAAAGCAAATTCTCTACACACTCCTGCGCTTTCAATTTTGACTGGGTAGACCGACCCCTTGAAGTCTGAGAGCTCTATCGTGCAATCGCTGCGCGGGTGACCCTCTGGACATGTGGACCGATAGCGGAGCAAAACATGCGACGCGAAATAGCGCGGAGTGCCATCACTATTTGCAGTGACACTCTTCCAAATCGACATTCCTCCCCCGCCAGGAATCTTGGTTTCGGGAGTGAGCTTGGTGGCCTTGAAAGTGAAGGGGGCGATGATCTTGGACTTGCTCTCACCGTAATACACCAGTTTCTCTAACTGACCAGTCGAGTCATTTACCTGTAAGGAGTCGATACAGGAGCGATCCGAATCGACTTTGCACGTACGGAGAATCAGATCTTCATAGAGTTGACTGTAATTTGCACAGGTGGGGTCATCCCAGCCCGTGCACCAAAGCTGAGTCCACTTCGCAAGTTCGGTGGAACCGTTATAAATTTGTCCGTAGAGCGATGAGTTACTCCACAAACCAAAGTCATTTGCCTGAAAGTTGGTGGAGACCGTGGAAACCGTCTCTTGTGCGCTCGCCTGAGTTGACTGAACCAGCACACCTAAAAGCAGGGAACTTGCAAGAACAACGCTGAGTGTCGCGACAACTGGAAGGCGAAGCCGAATCATAAAACAAAGTTATCAGAATGGTCGGCTGATTGGATAGAATTCCGATGCCCGCGGGGGTAACCCAGTAACTAACTTTGGCTCAATTGAGTATGCGCATATTCTGCTACTTGGCGCAGGGCGAATATCTCCATAGCCATAAGTAATACTGCGAGCGGTGTTGCAATAAAAGAGAGCCCGACGGCCGCCGCAATTATGAGTCCGCGCACCGGACGCTCGGCGATCGTTACGACTCCTACTTCATTCACCCCGTGGGATTTGATCTTTGCACGCAGATACTCCTGAACTAACCCCACAATCCAGATGCCCATGGCAATCCATAGCGGCACCCCGCAGCGCCACAATGCGACTACCCATGCCACTTCGACTAATCGATCAGCCGCGGAATCCAAAACCGCTCCACGCAAGCTCACCTGATCTCTCAGAATGGCAACGGTGCCGTCGAGCCCATCCAAAATAAGTGCGAAGATCACAATGAACGCAACATACTTTGCCGGTGCGAGCCAAGCACCGACTACGCCGATCACGACGGTTATGAGTGATAGAAGATTCGCTGACATGTACGTGAGGGGCTGCGCGGCCCTGTAAGCGAAAGTGAGCCAGCCAGTAACGATGCGCGAAGGTGCCACATCCCCATGAAGCGATACCCAGCGAGCGACATACTCGCTGCGCCCCATGCGGAGACCCTTTCCCATGGATACGACTCTACCCAACAGGCGGCGGGGGTAAACCAGAGGTAACCTGTGCCCATGCAACTTCGCGAAGAGATTGAGCGCGCCCTGGTCGCATTCATCGACCGGGAGAGCGTTGAACTCTCGGCAATCGGGCCTGAATTAGCACCGATCAGCGAGGCGACCCGAGAGTTCCTCACCGAAGGCAAGCGCCTGCGCCCGCTCTTTGCCTACTGGGCAAATAGGGCTTGTGGCGGCGCACATACCATCGCCAAGAAAGCATGTCGGGTAACGCCGAAACTTTTGGGTTATCTTCCGCAGTATTGCTGGGCGATCTCTGTCTCGTGTGGGCTGATCGTATGCTCAACGAATCAGGTCTAGATCACGTAGTGATGCACCGACTCAATCCGGTCTACGACGAAATGCGCGTTGAACTCATGGCTGGTCAGTACCTCGATGTTCTCGAACAAGCACTCGCTACCTCAAGCGTGGAACGCTCTCTCCGTATCGCACGGTACAAGTCCGGCAAGTACACCGTCGAACGACCGCTGCATTTCGGTGCGGTCATCGCCGGAGCCGATGCGCCGACGCTCGACCTCTTCTCCCGCTATGGACTACCGCTGGGGGAGGCATTTCAACTTCGTGACGACATCTTGGGTGTCTTCGGTGATCCATCCGAAACTGGAAAACCTGCAGGCGACGATCTGCGTGAAGGCAAGCGAACAGTTCTTATCGCGCACGCAGTTAATAAGGCGAGTGCTGCTCAAAGTATTGAAATCCGCAAGCACCTTGGCGATCCGCACCTCTCCCCTGATGGTGTTCGAGTGCTTCGTGAGATCATTCAAGAAACCGGTGCACTTTCAGAAGTTGAGAGAATCATCGAAATGAGTTTGGCGGAATCCCTCGCAGCGATATCCAGCGCAGACCTCGATGTCGACGCCGTTGCCGTCCTCAAAGACCTAGCCATAGCCGCCACACGTCGGGTTCTTTAGATCGTGCCACGATCCATACCTGGGCCGACATCAGAGGTCGTGATCGTGGGCGCTGGCCTTGCCGGCCTCAGCGCCGCATTACGTTTAGCGGGGGCTGGACGAAAAGTCACCATCCTGGAGCGCGAGAGTGTCCCCGGCGGACGCAACGGGCTGCTAGAAAGAGATGGCTACCGATTTGATACCGGCCCGACAGTTCTCACTATGCCTGATCTTATTCGAGATGCTCTCGCAGAAGTAGGCGAGGAATTAGAAGATTGGCTTGAACTGATGCCACTCTCCCCGCTCTATCGTGCATTTTTTGCCGATGGCTCGCAGATGGACGTACACGCAAATACGTCTCAAATGGAAGAGGAAATTTCACGCGTCATAGGACCCGAGGAAGCAGCCGGATATGGTCGCTATGTTGACTTCGTTACCAAATTGTATAAGTACGAATTCAACGACTTCATCGACAAGAATATTGATTCTCCTTTTCATCTTCTGACACCAAACCTTGCGCGACTAGTTGCCCTGGGCGGCTTTCGACATTTGGCACCCAAAGTGAATCAATTCCTCTCCGACCCACGCACGCAGCGCGTCTACTCATTTCAAGCGATGTATGCCGGTCTCAGTCCGCAACAAGCTTTGGCGATTTATGCAGTGATCGCCTATATGGATTCAGTCAATGGTGTTTTCTTCCCTAAGGGCGGAATGCATGCAGTACCTCGCGCGCTTGCCGGAGCCGCAATCAAACATGGTGTCGATATCCACTACAACACCGAAGTTACTCGAGTCGAAAAGCGCAATGGCCGCGCCGTTGCCGTCCAGACCGCCACTGGTGAGAGATTTGAATTCGACGCGTTGATCTTGAATCCAGATCTTCCAGTGGCTTGGCGAGACTTACTGGGGCGTACGCCGTTGACGGTAAAACGTTTGAAGTACTCGCCTTCCTGCGCCGTACTCCTCACAGGGTCCCAGCGCTCGTACTCACATCTAGCTCATCACAACATCCACTTCGGTCATGACTGGGATGGCGTTTTCCGCGAACTTATCGACGAGCGACGCGTCATGAGCGATCCCAGTATTTTAGTTACCGTCCCATCAAAGGACGACCCCTCTCTCGCGCCTCCCGGTAAACACTCGTACTACACCCTCTTTCCCACTCCGAACCTTGACGCAAACATCGATTGGAAGAGTTACGGTCCGAAATATCGTGACGAAATGGTGCGCGTGATGGAGGAACGCGGGTACACAGGTTTCGGTCAATCCATCGAGGTAGAAGAGCTCACTACTCCGCTCGATTGGCAAGCACGCGGGATGGAACGTGGTGCGCCGTTCGCCAGTTCCCACACATTCATGCAGACCGGTCCATTCCGTCCGAGCAATCTGGCGCGTGGGTTTGAAAACGTGGTCTTCGCTGGATCGGGAACCAGACCTGGTGTGGGCGTACCAATGGTTCTCATCAGCGGAAAACTCGCAGCCGAAAGAATTCTTGGTACATGAGCGAGCTCACCGCCGCAGGAATTACCGATCCACGTCTGATTTCTTCCTATAGGGCGTGCAAGAAACTCAATGCGAAACATGGAAAGACTTACTACCTCGCTACGCTCCTCCTGCCACCTGCAAAGCGTCCTTTCGTGCATGCCCTTTATGGATTCGCTCGCTATGCGGATGAAATTGTCGATGACCTCGCATCAACTCTTTCCGGCAACGAGAAAGCAGATCTCCTGCAGAACTGGGGCCAAGGTGTTCTCGCCGATATTGAGCGTGGATCAAGCAAAGATCCCATTGGTGCCGCGTTCGTCGACACCATTACTAGATGGAATATTCCACCTGAGTATGTACGCGCGTTCCTCGAATCAATGACAATGGACCTCACCGTCAGCGAATATCAGACCTACGAAGACTTATATAAGTATGTGTACGGTTCAGCTGCTGTGATTGGACTGCAGATGGTTCCCATCTTGGAGCCGCTCTCTCCTGATGCGGTAGCAGCTGCGCAATCACTCGGAGTTGCGTTTCAATTAGCCAACTTTATCCGTGATGTGAACGAAGATCTGGATCGGGGCCGGGTTTACCTTCCCCTCGCTGAGTTGGCCGAGCATGGCGTCCTTAGGGCGGATCTTGAGAAGCGAGTGCTGACTCCAGAGATCATCTCGGCACTTAAGTTTCAAATTGCCCGTGTGCGACGGCTTCAAGAGGAAGCCGCTCCTGGAATCGACCTCCTTCATCCAAGCAGCCGACCGTGCATAGCCGCCGCTAGCGAGCTCTATTGCGGCATTGTTGATGAAATAGAAAAGATTGACTACGACGTATTCAATTTTCGGGCAAAAACTTCAACTGCACGACGATTGCGAGTCTTCATACCTGCATTGCTCAGAGCACGCGCAGCGCGCTAATTCCTTATCCCTCTCCGCCCCAGGTATACCCACATACTCTGCACGCTCAGCACTAGGGAGAAGCCAAAGATCAAATCTTCCACCGGCTCATAGAATACGCGCACACCGAGAATGGCACTTTCGTCGTATAGAAATACATTGTTATAGGTGAGCCAACCATTGATGAGCAATTGAAACAAGAGAATTATCGCGTATCCCGCCCAGAAAACTCGGCGACCAAGTAGTCGCGTGCGTAGAATGAGAAGATCCCAGAAAATAGCAACCGTGAGGACTAGAAGAGTCATCAACGTGTAACTCATCTCTCGTCACCCACGCGCCACCTTGTATTCACTTTGCGCACTGCTTCGATAGTGAGAATGGCCGCCAGCGGAACGAAAATGAAGAAGAGATATTCCTCTATTGGCAGACCCCAGATGCGACCTACAGGAAGTATTTGTGCATCGTCAAAGCTCCAGTGTCCTTGTGTAATCGCGAAGCGATCCCAGAGCACAAAGGCAATTCCGATGGGCAGAATTGAGAGCAGCACCCGCCGAAGACGGCGAAGAACAGCAACTTTGAGGAAGAACTCGAGCCATATAGAACCCAACAAGGTAAAACCCATAGCTGCCAAGTAGGTGAAATGTCTCAGCACACTTGCCTCATAACACTTTCCTGAGAGCACGAGCGGCAGCTTCGGGGTCTGCTGCCTCAGTGATAGCGCGCACCACCACGATTCGAGTTGCGCCAGCCAAGAGCACCTCCGAAACGCGCGCGAGGTCGATGCCGCCGATAGCAAACCAGGGTTTCGAAGTATCGAAAGCGCTCACTTGGCGAATCAAATCGAGACCAGGTGCCGGCCTACCGGGCTTGGTGGGTGTGGGCCAACAAGGTCCCACTGCGAAATAGTCGACCCGAGAATCTTCATTTTCGCCGACGCTCTCCCCCATCGCGTGCGTGGAGCGACCAATAAGGACACCGTCGCCGACTATTTCACGAGCTTGCATCGCCGAAAGATCATCTTGACCCACATGGAGAATAGGTGCCCCAGAGATGCGCGCGATATCCGCCCGGTCATTCACCGCCCACAACGCATCATAGGTATCAGCTACCTCCGCCAACGTTTCCAAAGCGCGTAGTTCTGTTGCAGCATCGATCGATTTATCTCGCAATTGAATAATGTCTACACCGCCAGAGAAAACCTTCTTGCAGAACTCTCTAAAATCGTTTTGGGATAGACGTGCGTCCGTGCAGAGATACAACTTTGCATCGGATATTCGTGGGCTCATGAAAGTGCCTTATTAGAAAGCTAGCGACTGCGCGCGGCGACGGACTTCGCGCCCACGGTCCTCGCGAAGCGCTTGAATTGGCGTACCTGGCAGTGTTTCGTCGGCCGTGAAGAGCCAACGCAACGCCTCTTCGTTACTGAACCCGGAATCGGCAAGTACGGTCAGGGTGCCACCCAGATTCTTGACGATCACACCATCTTGAAAAAATTCCGCCGGAATTCGTGGTGCTGGAGGATCGCCCACACGTAACGAGGCGATCTCGCCTTCTGCGATGAGTTGGCGCACCTTATTGACCGGCACGTCCAGTATTTGGCTCGCCTCGTCCAGAGAGATCCAGGTTGCTCCTGGGAATAGGTCATCACTCACCAGCCCACTCTAGCGATCTGCATGGAAGAGAGCCCATTCAGGGAGTAGAGTCCCAAGTACGGGAGCCAACCTGGCTGAGAGGCAAGCATCGCTTGCGACCGTTGACCTGATCCGGGTAATGCCGGCGTAGGGAGGTGGATATGAGCAGCGACGCAGACCGCATCGTCATCATTGGTGGTGGGGTGATCGGGTTGAGCGCGGCACTGGCCGCCGTCGAAAGTGGGCATCACGTCACTGTCATAGATCCGGCTATCGAAAATTATGCCGAAGGTTCGGGCGCCTCATGGATGGCCGGAGGGATGTTGGCGCCGGTGACCGAAGCATGGTTTGGTGAAGAGGCCAGACTCGCACTCGACATTACCGCTCTTCAAGCTTGGCCCACTTTCGCAACAAAAATCTCACACACGGCCGGACAAGAACTTCTCATTAGCAGAGCCGGAACTATTCAAATCGCACTCGACATTGATGATGCTCGAGATTTAGAGAGGGTACGCACCTTCCAAAACTCGATGGGTCTTAAGGCAGAAGCACTGAGTCGCGATCAACTCCTCGACATCGAACCGCTCCTCTCTCCACAAGTGGTTGCTGGATCTCTTATTTCTACCGATTTATCTGTCGATAATCGTGCCTTGGTTAACACTCTCAGGCTCGCCTGCGCACATTCGGGAGTTGAATTCATTCCTCAAGAAGTAACGAGCATGAACCAACTTGCAGATCGTGTCACAGTTGTCAGGACAGCAGCCGGCGATTTTCCGTGCGATGAAATAGTGATTGCTGCTGGAGCGTGGAGTAGCCACATTCTCAAGATGGTCAACACCGATTCCGAAAATGAAATTCCTGTGATTCGCCCTATCCGTGGCGAGATCTTGCGCCTTAAGAGTGAGATAACGGCCTTTCGGCACACGTTGCGTGCCCACGTTCATGGTTTCCACGTCTATCTTGTGCCGCGCACCAACGGCGAAGTCGTGGTGGGCGCTACTCAATTTGAGCGCGGATTCGACGCTAGGCCGACGGCCGGCGGTGTGTACGAATTACTTCGCGATGCAACCGAACTCCTCCCATACGTGAAGGAGATGGAATTTCTAGAAGCACGCGTAGGACTGCGCCCTGGCTCCCCAGACAACGCTCCCATTATCGATCGCGTTCCCGGAGTCTCAAATGTCATTTTGGCTACCGGACATTATCGCAACGGAATCTTGCTCACTTCGATTGTCGGCGATCTCGTATCAGCACTTCTCGACCATAGAGATTTGCCTGCAAGTGCATCCCTTGTCAGCCTGAATCGCTTCTCCGGAGTTACGCGATGATCTCCATAACACTTAATGGATCTCCTAGAGAAATCCCGGACAACACGACCGTGGAAAACATTGTCAGCGAAGTAACCACAGCCACACAGGGTATTGCGGTTGCCGTAGATGAAAACGTAGTGCGACGTACTGATTGGGCGAACACCTTGCTTCAAAGTGGCGCGCGAGTTGATGTATTGACGGCGGTCCAAGGTGGCTAAAAATCTCATCATTGGTGGCCGAGAATTTCAGTCACGGCTCATCATGGGCACCGGTGGAGCTCCAAGCCTGCAGATTCTCCGCGAAGCACTCATTGCCAGCGGAACTGAAATGACTACTGTCGCCATGCGCCGCGTGAGTGCAGATACGCACGGTTCAATCTTTGATCTCCTCAAAGAACTCGACATCTCAGTGCTCCCCAACACGGCCGGTTGCTACACGGCCGGAGAAGCCATCCTCACCGCGCAACTTGCGCGTGAGGCTCTGGAAACCTCGTGGATCAAACTCGAAGTGATTAGTAACGAAGAGACGCTCCTTCCTGATGGGCAGGAGACTCTTCGCGCGGCAGAGAAGTTGGCATTAGATGGGTTCACAGTGCTCGCCTATACAAATGACGATCCCGCCCTTGGAAAACGTTTGCAAGACGTCGGATGTGCAGCGGTCATGCCACTCGGTGCTCCCATCGGCTCGGGATTAGGAATACGTAACCCTCACAACATCGAATTGATGCGCTCCCTGGTGACCGTGCCGCTATTACTCGACGCCGGCATCGGCACCGCAAGTGATGCTGCGCTCGCTATGGAACTCGGATGCGATGGAGTTCTCCTCGCTAGCGCGGTTACCCGTGCGGCGGACCCGGTCGCGATGGCCGGGGCGATGCGATTGGCTGTCGAGAGTGGATTACTTGCGCACGGAGCAGGACGCATTCCCAAGAGGTGGCGGGCATATGCTTCGAGCCCGCAATCCGGTCTTATCGGGACAGATGCCCGCGAGTCACCCGAGTTTTAAGGCCATTTCAGCCTAACCTTTTGTCGTGTCTGATCTCACTGGCGTACTCATCGATGGACGCTACGAGATCCATGACCTCTTAGCCCGCGGCGGGATGGCCACCGTCTACACCGCCCTCGATACTCGACTCGATCGAATTGTGGCCGTCAAAGTGATGCATTCGCATTTGGCGCAAGACGAAGAGTTCGTCTCTCGATTTATCAGAGAGGCCAAAGCCGCAGCGTCGCTGACCCACCCCAACGTCATCGCGGTACACGATCAAGGCTGGCACCAAGGTGGACCACCTGCGGTCTTTATGGTGATGGAGTATGTAGAAGGTCCTACGTTGCGCGACATTCTGCGTGAACGCGGAAAAATGTCAGTTGATGAGGCTCTCGATATCCTCGAAGAGATTCTGGCGGGTATAGGAGCCGCGCATCGAGCTGGAATTGTGCATCGTGACATCAAACCTGAAAATGTCATCCTGGCCGATGACGGCCGGATCAAAGTTGCAGATTTTGGCCTGGCACGTGAGTTATCGAGCGGCTCCACGCTGACCGCTGATGCTGGGCTAGTAATAGGGACGATCTCGTATCTCTCTCCCGAACAAGTGGAACGCGGCGTAGCAGATGCTCGAAGCGACGTCTACGCAAGCGGAATAATTCTCTTCGAACTACTCACCGGCAAGAAGCCTTTTGAAGGTGAGTCAGCAATTCAGGTGGCATATAAGCACGTGCATGACGATGTGCCACTCCCCTCGACTTTGAGTGGAAACGTGCCACCCGCGGTCGATGCCTTAGTTCGTCGTGCCACCGCGCGAGATGCGGACTTGCGTCCGCGAGATGCCAACGTTTTCTTGCGAGAAGTTCAGGCTACTCGCGAAGCTGCGCCCTCGAACTCCTCAGCAAATCCTCCAGTAAATCCCCCAGAGACAGGGCCGACGCAGATTCCGACCAGAGGGATCCCGGCCACCCCCACTCCCCCACAATCAGTAAGTGAGATCGCAATGAGCGAACCAGTCGCCAAGAAGCCCACCTCTGCAGCCCCCCAAGCGCCGAGGGGTAAGGGAGCGCGGAAGCGTCGCACGAGACGCAACCGGAGTATCGCCGCTTTACTTGCAATCGCACTGGGTGGCTGGCTCTGGTACGTCACAGTGGGGCCCGGAGCGAGCGTAGCGGCACCGTCGCTCCTTGGACTTTCCATTGACGAAGCCACCCAAGAAGCCAGTACCGCCGGATTGAAAATTGACATCATATCTCGTGCTTACGATGAGCAGATTCCGGAAGATCATGTCATTTCAAGCTCACCCGCTGGCGGCGCTCAAGTTGATAGTGGTTCCACACTTTCCATTGTCGTCTCCAAAGGACCCGAGCGTTTCGTCGTACCCACACTTGCTGGTTTGAGTCTTACAGAAGCCACAAATGCTTTAAGCGAACTTTCGTTAAAAATTTCAACGCTCGCTGAAGAGTATGACTCCGCTATCCCGCTGGGCTACATAATTTCCTCAACGCCCGCGGCAGGCCAGAAGGTTAAACGCGCTACTACGATCAAGGTCGTTGTCAGCAAAGGCGTCGAGCAGATGTCTATCAGCTCATATGTAAATAAGAGTGGCGATCAAGCATTAAGCGAGCTGACAGACGCCGGTGCCAAAGTCATTAGCAAGAACGTCTATAGCAACACCATCCCAGCAGGAATGGTGGTCTCGCAAAATCCAGATGGACCCACAAATATCGAAAAGGGCGCCAAAGTCACCATCACGATTTCTCAAGGACCCGCGCTCATTAAGGTCCCGAATCTCGCGAAGATGACGAGTGCGCTCGCAACAAAGACACTGGAAGATGCTGGCTTCAACAATTACAAAATCAATATCTTGAAATCTAAGGGACCAGGCAAAGTTGTGGGGCAAACCCCGAAAGCTGGATCCTTGGTCAAGCCAGGAACTTTGATCGTCGTCGATATCTACTAACAACCACTAGGCTCAATGAATGTCATCTCGACTCGTAGGCGCTCACGTACCTGCATCTGGCGGCCTCGCTAAGCGCGCTCTCGGATACGCCGAAACGATCAAGGCTGAGGCCATTCAGGTTTTCGTATCAAATCCACGAGGTTGGGCGACGCCAGCAGGAGACCCCGAGGCGGATCGTACATTCCGCGAACTTGCTCAAGAGCGATCAATCTCTACGTGGGTACACGCACCATTCCTCATCAATCTCGGTTCACCCACGGAAGCGACTTATCTCAACTCCCTCACAGCGACCTCGCACGCATTAACACGTAGTTCAGAGATCGGTGCGCACGGAGCAGTGATTCATACGGGCTCTGCCGTTGATGCATCGCACCTCAAGAAAGCGTGGAAACAGATTCATGACGGCATGATGCCCATTCTGAGCGCGCTCGACGATGACGCGCCTTACTTACTTTTGGAACCCACTGCAGGGCAAGGTCAATCGCTCTGTCGCACCCTTGAGGATCTCACTCACTATCTCGAAGCGCTTGAATATCACCCGAAAGTGGGAATCTGCCTCGATACCTGTCACGTATTTGCCGCCGGCTATGACCTTGCGGCGGAAGATGGCGTGAAGGCCACACTAGATCTCCTTGTGGAAGTAGCTGGCGATCGCCTCAAATTGATACATGCAAACGATTCGATGGATGTCTGCGGATCTCTGAAGGACCGTCATGCAAATATCGGTGAGGGGCACATCGGAAGTGCCCCATTTCGCGATTTGCTCACGCATGGTGCCACCGAAGGCGTGCCCTTTATTCTTGAAACTCCTGGCAACGAACCAGAACACGGACGCGAAGTAGCGCTACTCAAGGAATTACGAATGTGATGAAGAAACTCTCTCAAGCACGTGTCGCCACTTTCGCTCTCTTGGGAGTTACCGTCGTATGGGGTTCTACATTTATCGTGATCAAAGACTCCATCGTTCGTCAACCCGAGGCTGACTTCTTGGCGACGCGTTTCTCCATCGCTGCGATTCTCCTCATTTGCGCACGACCTCAGGCGCTGCGTGCAATTTCAAAGCAAACGCTACTGCGAGGCATCCTCTTAGGTGGTGCACTTGGTGGCGGATATCTTGCACAGACATTTGGATTGCGCACGGCATCGGCCGCGGTTAGCGGATTTATCACCGGGCTCTTCGTAGTTTTCACTCCCATTATCGGCGGCTGGATACTTAAACGCCCCGTTGGTCGATGGCCCTGGATCGCCGTCGTTTTTGCCACGATTGGACTCGCACTTCTCTCACTCAAAGGCTGGAGTATCGGTGGCGGCGAAGGTACGGCCATGGCGATTGAATTGCTTTAAGGATTCGCATGTCATTGATTCACACACAGGTGCAGGCGCGCAGCGCTGAGGCGGCAACTAATGCTGCCGCTATGCAAGCGGCAGTCGACGATTTGCGTTTGCAAATTCAAAGCGTTGCCAATGGCGGTGGTGAGGCCGCGCGTGCTAAACATGTAGGTCGAGGCAAATTGCTGCCGCGTGACCGTGTGCAAATGTTGTTGGATCCTGGA
>RGER01000003.1 GCA_009917815.1 Actinomycetota bacterium | reverse complement strand
AGATGTTGTGAGCAAGTTAGGTGAAGGTGCAACCTTTATCTTACGTTTGCCACTACTGGTTCTTGAGTAGACCAAGGAAACTCGATCCACTTATCGGTCTTTTTCCAAGCAAATTCTGGCTTTTCTACGCTTCGTGGCTTCTCGTAGAGCACAGCACACTTCACTTCAGCCACGTGACCCGCACAAAATGCTTTCACTAAGGCAAGGGTGGCGCCGGTATCTGCCACGTCATCAGCCACGAGTACACGTGCACCAGTGAGGTCTACTTGATTTGGTACTGGAGGAAGAACAACGGGCATTGGAAGTCGTTCATCCACTCCGGTGTAAAACTCAACGCTCATAGTGAAGGTGTTCTTCACTCCCAGCGCATACCCAAGTGCGCCACCGATTAATAGGCCACCACGGGCAATCGAAAGAATGATGTCGGGTTGGTAACCAGAGTCGGCTATTTGTTGAGCAAGTTCGCGTACTGCAGTTCCGAAGTCTGCATATTCAAGACGTTCGCGTTCGCTCATAATTCCTAAATCTTTGATTGATGGAAGTTAAGATAACTTTTGCTCGGTGTAGGACCTCGTTGTCCTTGGTAACGCGAACCGTACTTTGCAGAACCGTAGGGGTGCTCTGCTGGTGATGAGAGTTTGATAAGGCAGAGTTGACCGATCTTCATTCCGGGATAAAGCTTCACTGGCAAATTGGCTACATTGGAAAGCTCCAACGTGATGTGCCCTGAGAATCCTGGATCAATAAATCCAGCAGTGGAGTGAGTAAGTAATCCAAGGCGCCCGAGTGAAGACTTGCCCTCGAGGCGACCTGCAATGTCATCGGGAAGGGTGATCACTTCGTATGTACTCGCGAGCACGAACTCGCCGGGATGGAGGATGAAGGGCTCATCTCCTTCAGTCTCTACCGCGCGGGTGAGGTCGGGTTGCTCAACGGATGGGTCGATGACCGAGTATTTATGGTTTTCAAAGACTCGGAAGAAGCGGTCGAGGCGCACATCCACGCTCGATGGCTGGATCATGGCCTCAGTGAAGGGCTCGACCCCCACCCGTCCGGCGGCGATCTCGGCTCGAATATCGCGGTCACTCAGTAGCACGTAGTAGACCCTACCGGTGGAGGGCTAAACTTCCACATACGCGGGCGTAGTGAAATGGCATCACAAGAGCTTCCCAAGCTTTTAGCGCGGGTTCGATTCCCGTCGCCCGCTCCACTGCACCCGGTGGGTATCCCCCCTTGTTAGGCTGACGCGTCCCGTACTAAATGAAAGTTGGTCACCGATGAAACGCTCGATGATGGTTCTCGCACTTGTCGCCGCCATTACGGCTGGCGGAATGAGTGCAGCAAATGCCGCGCAAGATATGTTTCTCAAAATTGACGGCATCCAGGGCGATTCGCTCGACCGCGCTCATGCTGGTGAAATCGACGTCCTCTCATGGTCATGGGGTGCGACGAATTCCGGAACTACCCAAATGGGCGGCGGCGGATCCGGGAAGACAACTTTCAACGATTTAACAATCACAAAATTTGTGGACTCTTCATCCCCGGTACTCTTCGCGAATATCTCAACTGGGAAACATATAAAGACAGTTACGTTGACGGTTCGTAATACCGGCCAACGGCCCGTTGATTACTACACGCTCACACTTAACGAGGTAATCATCTCCGCCATCGCCTTATCAGCTAATAGTGGAGATAGCCGCATCAACGAATCTGTGACTCTCGATTTCGCAAGTTACACCTACTCCTTCTTACCGCTCAAGCCAGATGGAACTCCTAAGCCCGCAGTCATAACGAAGTTCAGCATTCTGGAGAACAAACTCCTCTAGTAGCGTTGCTCTTATGCGCATTACTACTGAGGACTTTCATACGGGAGGCGAACCCTTCCGAATCGTTACTGGCGGCGTGCCTAAGATTCTCGGCAAGACCGTCTTGGAGCGGCGTGAATATGCCACTCATAACTTTGAGGTTGATCGTGTACGTCAACTTCTCTGTCATGAGCCTCGTGGGCATGCAGATATGTATGGCTGTTTTGTGATTCCGCCCAATGATGAAGGCGCAGATTTCGGCGTGCTCTTCTGGCATAAAGATGGCTACTCCACCGCTTGCGGACATGGCACCATCGCCCTCGGTGAATGGGCCGTGCGTACTGGACGAGTACAAGCAGATGCTGACGGTGAAACAGATGTCGTGATCGATGTGCCCTCTGGTCGAGTCACAGCCCGAGTGCGTCGAGAAGGTGGCAAGACAGTAGATATCACTTTCCGAAATGTGCCTTCCTATGTGGTGGGTCAGAATATTGAGATTGAAACTTCGCTTGGATTAGTGAAAGTCGATGTGAGTTATGGCGGGGCGATGTACGTAAGCCTCGATGCGACACGTGTCGGCCTCAAAGTTGATGCCGATCACTATTCGCAATTAATCTCTATCGGCCGTGAAATTAAATGGCTACTCAATGATGCTCCGGTAGCGCAACATAAGAGTGATCCGCGCTTATCCGGTATTTATGGCACCATTATTTATGAAGATCTCGGAACGACTTCTGATGGAATTCATCAACGAAATGTAACTATTTTTGCTGACGGTGAAGTGGATCGTTCTCCATGCGGTTCCGGAACGAGCGCACGTATTGCTCTGCTTCATGCTGAAGGAAAGCTGGCCGTGGGAGATGTACTCACTCACGACTCAATTGTTAATTCTCGTTTTCTAGGGCGCATCGTAGGTATTGCGAGCGCAGATGGATACGACGCAGTAATCCCCGAAGTAAGTGGAAGCGCGTATCCGACTGGTGAACATACCTTTATTTACGAGGAAGACGACGAAGTGGGCTTGGGGTTTGTCTTTCGTTAAATCTCTGTAATGAGTTGACGATGCAATTCAATTACTGATCTTTCAATGATGTCGAAAACTTCTTCGTAATCTCGCTTAGTTCCGTAATACGGATCAGCTAGATCAAGTTCTCCGTCTGCTTGTGGATCGAATTCGCGAAGATAGTGGATCTTGGCTAACGCGTCTTTGTCGGGAGCGAGTGCGCTCACGGTCTTCATATGACCCGAGTCAGCCACCAAAATCAGGTCGTACTCTGAAAAGAATCGTGGGTGAAATTGTTGCGCTCGATGATGGTGCTGGTATCCGCGTTCTTCCCAGGTGGCTACCGCTTCCCGGCTGGCGCCCTGCCCCACGTGCCAATTTCCGGTCCCGGAACTTCCATGCTCAACCCCGGGGAAGTAATGGCGAATCACCGCCTCCATGGAGGGTGAGCGGCAGATATTCCCACTACAGACGCTCATGATTCGAATTTTCTTGTGGGCCACGGTGAAATCCTAATGAAAATGGCCCGACGCTTTCGCGTCGGGCCACTCCACTACATCAAACTACTTGCCGTTATTTGAACACCACTTTGCCCAGGTGAGGTTCTTATCCGTAGCCGTGTCATCCTTACCCTTGAGTTGGCCGTTAAAGAATGATGACCATGAAGTTTGGTTGACCCAGAGCGGGATGAAGCGATCAGCGGAAGCACCTTCCTTGACTGGGGCTGTAGCTGGTGGCTCCTTGTACTGCGGATCGTAGGCGAGTACGGCTTTCTGCAACCAAGGTTCGACCTTGTCGAAACTATCAAGCGTCCACGCGCGTGCGTGATACATGGCACGCACTCCAGCAGTGGACTCAGAGATGCAGGTGAAGGGTGGCATCGCTGAAACACGCGTCCACGAGTTGTAGAAGTTTGCCGGTCCCTGAGGAATCAACGACTCATCGGTGACCTTAGTGACTGAGGTTGTGGTGGTGACCTTCTTCTTTGTTTTTGGATCCACCTTGGTGGTACTTACATTCTCTGTCTTTGTCTTAAACGGTAGAGCAGCCTTTTGCGATTCAGGACTGATCCAGAAGTCGAAAGCTTCTAAGCCGGTATACCTAGGAAGAGTTCCCTTAAATCCATCTGATGCTCGTGAGCTGTAACCAGAAGCAAATCCAAAGGGGTCATTAATTCCGTACCGACCATCATCATTAAGTGCATAGTTCAATGGAATATCAGAGACAAATACCTTTGTGCCATCTGCCAATGTGAGTGGCGCTACGCTATTGACTGGTGATTCCAATTGATTCGCAGTTCCGATAAGCGCGGGGACGCCGTAGAGCACTCCATCCTTCACGCGATAAACAGAGTTCACTGTGTCATTAGCAATGGGCACTACCGGATAGGTCTTTCCGTCATTCGGGTTCTTCCACGAAGTCAGCACGACAAATGGATCAGCAGGATCGGTGTAGAAGAGGATCTCGCGTGAAACTAGATAGATGTAATCCTTATTTCGCACGAGTTTACGAATGTTGTACCCCTCAAGGTTAAAGAGTTTCGTGCCTTGGCGAAGTCCAGTTCCGGTTGCGGGGCCGCCACCAGGAACTTGGGCATAGACCTGGCCACTAATGCGGAAAACCATCGGCTTGCCGTCGGGGCGGCCGGCATATTGCAACGCGAGCTTGTCATCTTGCTTGTAGAGCGAGAGG
This sequence comes from Actinomycetota bacterium, assembly GCA_009917815.1. Classification (GTDB taxonomy): domain Bacteria; phylum Actinomycetota; class Actinomycetes; order Nanopelagicales; family Nanopelagicaceae. The sequence continues at coordinate 34,081 of RGER01000003.1, read as the reverse complement.
TAGAGCGGGCCGGGATCAGTATCTTCGGCAGTCGCGCTCATACTTGGAATGAACCCAATGGCCAGGGCGGCCACCGCTACGAGGGCGGACTTAGTGCGCAGGGTTCTCACGTCTTCTCCTTTAGATAGAAGGGCTTCCTTTAGATAGAAGGGGTTTCGGGTATTGAACTAGGGCTGCCCAGACAAAGGGAAGAGAAGAAGTGAATTTTTTCCGACTGGTGGTTTCTTGTTCCAATGGGTGGAACAGAGGATCGGGGAGTTGAGCGTTTCGTGGCTTGCCAGAGAGCCTCACCTGGAGGAACATATAAGTTACCGGTGAGTAACATAGCCATTCTTGAAGGAGTTCCCATGGGCCACTACATAGCCAACCTGCGCGATATCGAGTTCGTCCTCTTCGACCTCCTCGGTCGCGAAAAGGTCATGGGCCAAGGTCCCTTTGGAGAGATTGACCGCCCCACCGCAATGGGCATGCTCGAAGAGGTGAAGCGCCTCGCGGAAAATGAGCTCGCCGATTCATTCGTGATCGGTGATCGCGAAGGCACGCGCTTTGATAAAGAGACCGGCAACATTTATCTTCCAGAAGCATTTAAAAAGTCATACGACGCATTCGTTGAAGGCGGCTGGTGGCATATCGATGTTCCTGCGGCGCTCGGCGGAACAGTAATCCCACCCTCTATTCGTTGGGCAATTGCGGAGATGGTTCTCGGTTCCAACCCCGCTATCCATATTTACGCCTCTGGTTCTTCCTTTGCTCATGTCCTCTATGAGCTTGGAACGGAGTATCAAAAGGGTCTCGCAAAGATCATGGTCGATAAGCAGTGGACTGCAACCATGATGCTCACCGAACCAGAAGCGGGTAGCGACGTCGGTGCCGGTCGTTCAAAGGCCGTACAACAAGCGGATGGCACTTGGCATCTCACTGGAACAAAGCGCTTCATCACTTCTGGTGATAGCGATCTCTCCGACAACGTCATTCACTTTGTACTCGCTCGTCCTGAAGGTGCTGGCCCAGGTACGAAGGGGCTCTCGCTCTTCATCGTTCCTAAATTCCACTTTGACGATAAGAGTGGCGAGCTCGGCAAGCGCAATGGTATTTACGTCACCAACATTGAATCCAAGATGGGACTCAATGTCTCATCTACTTGTGAAATGTCGATGGGAGAGAAAGAACCCTGTGTCGGGCTTCTTCTTGGAGATGTTCACGACGGTATCGCGCAAATGTTTAAGGTCATTGAATTCGCCCGAATGATGGTGGGCACAAAGGCCATCTCAACGCTGAGTGCTGGCTACCAACAAGCCCTTGCATATGCAAAGACACGCATCCAGGGCCCAGATATGACCGTAATGACCGACAAAGCGAGCCCACGCGTCACCATCATTAATCATCCGGATGTGCGTCGCTCACTCATGACTCAAAAGGCGTACGCCGAAGGTATGCGCGCGCTCGTGCTCTATACCGCAAGCTTGCAAGATGACATCGTGCTCGCTGAAAGTGCCGGGGAAGATACTTCCCTCCTGGTTGCAATGAACGATCTTATGCTTCCGATCGTGAAGGGCTTTGGCAGTGAGCGTGCTTGGGTACTTCTCGGCACCGAGAGCTTGCAAACATTCGGCGGCTCTGGCTTCACCCAAGATTGGCCGCTAGAGCAGTATGTGCGCGATGCCAAAATCGACACACTTTACGAAGGAACCACCGCTATTCAAGGTATGGATTTCTTCTTCCGCAAGATCGTGCGCGATAAGGGTCAAGCCCTGGGCACAATAGCGATGCAGGTTTCAGAGTTTGCGAAGGCCGACAACGGGTCAGGATTCCTCGCGGTAGAGCGCAACTTGCTGAGCAAGGCACTTGATGACGTACAAGCCATCGTAGGAACACTTGTTGGTCACGCGATGATGTCGCAATCGGAGCCGAAAGAGATCTACAAGGTAGGCCTCAACACCTCGCGTCTACTCCTCGCTACCGGCGATCTCGTCACGAGTTGGTTGCTTCTTCGTCAAGCAGAAATTGCACAATCTAAGTTGGAAGGAGCCAGCGCACGCGATAAATCCTTCTATGAAGGAAAAATTGCCGCAGCGAAGTTCTTTGCAGCGACCTACTTGCCACCGATCGCCATGCAACGCGTCATTGCGGAGACCACAGATAACTCCATCATGGAGATATCAGAGGCTGCTTTCTAGGTCTGGACTATTTACGGCGATCTTTTAGGACCGGAAATATTTCACGAGTCTTATCAATCGTTTCAATATCCAAATCACAAGTAAGAACTTCCTCATCGTCCCCACCTTCGGCAAGTACTGCTCCCCATGGATCTACTATTACTGAACGTCCGCCAAGTACTGTGTCGCCTTGTACTCCTACGCCATTGCAGGAGATAACAAAGCATTGATTCTCAACTGCGCGCGCACGGGTGAGCAAAGACCAATGTGCGATGCGTCGCTCTGGCCAAGCTGAGGGAATAAGAAAGATCTTGCTACCGAGATCAAGGAGTGCGCGGTACATCTCAGGAAAACGAAGGTCATAGCAAATACTTAATCCGGCACGTCCCCACGGAAGATCAACGGTCACAAGATCGTCGCCAGCGGTGAGCACGGTTGTCTCGCCACCGGAGAAGCCAAAGAGATGACGCTTTGCATACTTGGTCACCAATTCTCCAGTAGGAGAGATAACAATTGCCGTGTTGCGAAGTTTTCCATCATCGTCACGCGTGACGAGCGATCCACCATGCAACCAGACCCCTGCTTCCTTAGCGGCAGCTTGAAGCGCCGTTACAGCCGGACCGGTAATGGATTCAGCACTCTCTGGAAATGTGGGAAAAGCGAATCCACCTTGCACCCATAGTTCGGGAAGCATCACAAATTCAGCAGCCGACTGAGCCTTCACTAAGGCCGCAGCGCGATCGATCCGTTCGCTAATGGGTTCTGAAAGGTCGGTCCGCAGTTGAATGACATGTGCTCGCATAGGCATTAGCCTGCCACTTATGTCGCCTCAGGTCGTAACTCATCCGGAGATTGAGCGGTTGCGCCTCGCCTGGCTGGAGAGTGCGCACGCCATTTCTACGCTGGGAGCCGCCCTTTCAGATGAGGAGTGGGAGGCGCCTACACCGTGCCCTGGTTGGAGTCGAAAGGACCTCATCAGCCACATGGTGGGGTTGGAATCCCGTGTACTCGGCGGTGAAGCTCCCGACCCAACATCCGTGGATGTGGCTAAGCCTTGGGTCAAGACTCCCTTCGCCGGCTTTATGGAGATCGATGTAGCGCTTCGCCGCTCACGACGCGGTCAGATTATCTTTGGGGAATTCATCGACATCACACATCTGCGCAATGAGGCATGGGAATTAGATGTCCGCGCCCCTGAAACGCTTATTCACTTTGATCCCTTTGGTGAAATAACCCTCGACTTACTTCTGCGTCGTCGTGTGATGGATATTTGGACACATAATCAAGATCTACGTACATCCCTTGGCATCCCCGGAGATGAAAATGGTTTGGGAGCGCAGCACTCTTGGAAGGAATTGGGAGTTGCACTCCCGATGATCTTTGGAAAGCGGGCTAACGCAGCGCCTGGCCAATCGCTCTTGCTAGAAGTACGTGATTGCTTCACCTCGCTCGTCGAAGTAAATGATGATGGCAAAGCTTCTTTCGTTCAGGAAGTAGCAGCTCCCACGGTTTCAATCTCATTGAGCGCGCACGAATGGTATTTGTTAGCGGCGGGGCGCGATGGACGCGAGAACACGAAGCCGCGCATTCACGGAGATGAAGATTTGGCAGAGCGTCTCTTAACGAATTTTGCTGTGACGCCTTAAAACTTACTCGCCGTCGCCCGCATCGCTCTCATCGTAAAGTTCACTGGGATCTTCAAGAAGCGCACCGATACGCGCCAAGAAACGGGAACCAAGTTCTCCGTCGATCATTCGGTGATCAAACGAAAGCGTAAGCTGACAGATGGGTCGTACTTTTATCTTTCCCTTAACAGTCCAAGGGATTTCTCGAATCTGTCCGACTGCGAGAATTGCACCTTGCCCAGGAGTAAGAATGGGAGTACCACCATCAATGCCAAGAACACCTACGTTTGTGATGGTGAGCGTGCCATGTTGCATACGATTCGGTGGCGTGCGTCCTTCACGAGCGGTATCCACCAAGGCCATTAATTCCTTCGCCAATGTGGGGATATCCATGCCATCTGCCTCATGAATAACTGGCACGAGGAGTCCTCGTGGTGTGGCCGCTGCAAAGCCAAGATTGATGTAGCGACGAATAATTACTTCGTGATTCGCTTCATCCCAACTCGAGTTAATCTTGGGAAACTCTTTAGCGGCTTGTAAGACCGCTGCGGCCACAATGAGGAGTGGAGAGACACGCAAACCTTCAAACTCTTCCCAATCCTTTAACTTCTTTACTGCTTTTAAGGTCTTAGCGACATCGACTTGCAACCATACGCTGACGTGAGGCGCCGTGAACGCACTCGTGGTCATGGCTTGTGCCATTTCTTTGAGTACTCCCTTTACAGGGATGCGATCTTCACGATGTGGATCGTAAGTAGTTGCAGGTGGTTGTTCTAAACCATGTAATGCCATGGCTGCATCAAGCACATCCGAGCGCGTGATATTTCCACTCTTACGAATGCGACGAATATCTACCCCGAGATCCTTCGCAAGTTTACGAACGGGTGGCTTAGCCACCACAGGACCATCGTGTAATTCAACGACAATGCTCTCGCCTAACTCATCTTGGGTTCCACTCGCCGCTTTCCGTGCACGACGCGCAGGCGTCTGTCCCTCTTTAACTCCGTAGCCCACTAATACTGCGGCCTGCTGTGATTTGCCAGTAGGTACTTCAAGATTGCGATCATCTTCTGCGGGTGCTGCCGGGGCACTCTCGCCCGCGACGCCATCTTCAATAGTGATGATGACTGTTCCCACATCAACCGTTTCGCCTTGATTCACTTTGAGGGCCATAACCGTTCCTGCATAGGGAGAGGGCAGTTCAACGGCTGCTTTAGCTGTTTCGATCTCGCAAATCATTTGGTTGATCGTGACGACATCACCTACGGCGACGTACCACTGAAGGATTTCAGCTTCTGTTAAACCTTCGCCCACATCAGGGAGTCGGAAGTCGCGTAGCGCCATGATTCATCTCCTCTAGAAAGCGAATGCTCGGTCGATCGCATCGAGCGTGCGATCTAAGTCGGGTAGGTAATGCTCTTCCAATCGAGCCGGTGGGTAGGGGACGTTAAAGCCGCCCACCCGAAGTACGGGGGCATCGAGGGAGTAGAAGCACTCCTCGGTGATTTGGCTGGCAATTTCAGCGCCAAGGCCCAGGAAGGTGGGTGCTTCATGCAAAATCACGACCCGTCCAGTCTTCTGGGCTGATTCAAAGACCGGGGCGAGATCCAACGGAGAGAGCGTTCGAAGGTCCATGACCTCAACCGAACGGCCCTCCTTCGCGCAGACCGCCGCTACTTCAATCGCGGTACGGACAGTGGGTCCATAAGAGATCAGCGTCAAGTCGCTTCCCTCTTGCACGGTTCGGGTCTGATGTAACCCGAGTGATGGTGCCTCTTCATTGACTTCGGCTTTATCCCAGTAACGGCGCTTCGGTTCAAAGAAGATAACCGGATCATCAGATTGAATCGCTTGTTGCATCATCCAATATGCATCATTGGGATTGGAACAGGTGACGACGCGAAGTCCTGCTGTGTGTGCAAAATAAGTTTCGTTACTCTCCGAGTGATGCTCGACTGCACCAATGCCGCCGCCATAGGGAATGCGAACGACCACGGGTAATTTCAAAGTTCCAAGCGAACGGGCGTGCATCTTTGCAAGTTGAGAAGTGATCTGATCAAAAGCGGGATATACAAAACCATCAAATTGAATTTCACAGACGGGGCGATATCCGCGGAGTGCCAATCCAATGGCGGTTCCTAGAATTCCTGATTCAGCGAGCGGAGTATCGATAATACGATCTTCACCGAATTCACTCTGTAGGTTTTCCGTAACTCGGAAAACTCCACCAAGCTTGCCGACATCTTCTCCCATGACAAGAACTTTCGGATCTTCGGTGAGAGCCCGACGTAATCCCATATTGATAGCTTTTCCGAGAGTGATCATTTCTTCTCACCCTCTGTAAAAGATTCAAGATAGTTAATGTAGGCGCTCTTCTCCGCCTCAAGAATTGGATGTGGTTCGGCGTACACGTGATCGAAGATGGCCTCAACATAAGGATCTTCGGCATCGACTATATCGCTGCGCAATTTGCTTGCCATCGCTTCGGCTTCTTTTTCAATACTTGCGAAAAACTCTTCATTTGCAAGGCTATTTCGGATGAGGTACGACTTCACACGGGCAATGGGATCTTTGAGTTTCCACTCATCTAATTCTTGAGCTAAGCGGTAACGACTTGGATCATCGGATGTGGTGTGTGCACCCATTCGATAAGTAAAGGCCTCAATAAGTGTGGGTCCTTCGCCGGCACGTGCACGTGCAAGAGCAGCGCGCGTCACTGCCAGCACAGCCAGCACGTCGTTGCCATCTACTCGCACTCCTGGAAAACCAAAACCTGCCGCGCGCTTATATAACGCAACCTTCGTTTGGCTCTCAATGGGTTGGCTGATAGCCCATTGATTGTTCTGGCAGAAGAACACCACAGGTGCGTGATACACGGATGCATATGTAAACGCTTCGTTCACATCGCCTTGACTGGTAGCGCCATCGCCGAAGTATGCGATTACAGCGTTATTGCTCTTGTCTCGTTGAATTCCCATTGCATATCCGGTCGCATGCAATGTTTGAGCGCCAATCACAAGTGTGTAGAGATGGAAGTCGTTATCTCGCGGATCCCAGCCGCCATGATTAATGCCGCGATACATTCCTAACAACTTCTCGGGCGGCACACCTTTAGCCCAGGCAACGCCATGCTCGCGATAGGTAGGAAATGCATAATCACCCGGAATGAGTGCGCGCCCTGAACCCACTTGCGCCGCTTCCTGCCCAAGTGATTGAGCCCAAAGACCGAGTTCGCCTTGGCGTTGGAGGGCGGTAGCTTCCACGTCGAAGCGACGCACCATCACAAGGTCGCGATAGAGCGCGCGGATCTCTTCAGTGGAAATCTCTAGTGGGTACTCGGGGTCGGTGAGTAATTCGCCTTCGGGGGAGAGGATCTGAACCAGCTGCAATTCGCTCATCGCTCCCCCTCTCCATTCGACCCGCCGGATCTCGACGATCTGACCGGGTTCTAACCTACCGGGCGAGAATCCACCCTTCCCACTCCCGTAGGCTGGTCGGGTGCGCCGGAGCCTAGAAAATGTCCCTGCCTACTTGGCGGGCAAGCCGGCTACTGCCCTGCCCGGACTCACCAGCTTCAAGGTCTCATCTAACGAGAACCCCTACTCCCCCCTTCCTGAAGTCGTGGCCGCGCTCTCCTTCGAGCAGATCAACCGCTACCCCGACATCTCTAACACCCGGCTGCGCGAACTCTTGGCGGAGAAGTATCACCTCGTTACCGATAACTTCGCGACTGGAACTGGATCAGTCGGTGTGCTCCAACAAATTGTGCAAGCGACGTGTGACTTTGAAGATGAGATCGTGCACGCCTGGAGATCCTTTGAGGCGTACCCAATAGTGGCCGCAGTCAATGGCGCGATAAGTGTGCCAGTTCCATTACTCGCGGACGAGAGTCATGATCTCGACGCGATGTGTGCGGCAATTACCGCGCGCACTCAATTAATTCTTATCTGCCAACCAAATAATCCCACGGGTGTTGCGGCTAAGAGAGATGAGCTCGTGCACTTCTTGGATCGCGTGCCAGCACACGTCACAGTTGTGATAGATGAGGCTTATGTTGAGTTCATCACCGATAAGCGCATAGCGGATTCACTCGATCTATTTCATAACTACAAGAATGTCGCGATTTTGCGCACCTTCTCAAAAGCTTATGGATTGGCAGGTTTAAGAGTTGGCTATGCCATCGCTCATCTTGATTTGGCTGAAACTATTCGCAAGTGCACATTGCCATTTGGTGTAAGCAACATTGCTGAGGACGCTGCGATTGCAGCCCTGAAGTACGAAGATAAGTTGATGGTGCGTGTGCGACACATCCTGGAAGAGCGATCTCGAGTAAGTGAAGCGCTCACCGCTCAGGGTTGGAAATTATCTGATTCGCAAGCCAACTTTGTATGGCTCAGAATGCCTGGAAAGACAGTGATTTTCACGCAATCAGCAGCCGAGGTAGGCCTTTCAGTTCGTCCTTATGGTGAAGAAGGAGTTCGAATTACCATCGGAGAAGATGAAGCGAATACCCGACTTATCGAGCTGTGTTCCACTTTTATCAAAGAAATCGGTCAAGTGTGAGTAACGTTCGTAATTATCAGCATCGCCGGGGCACCATCATGGTTGCCATCGCAGCGGCCCTCTTTGCTCTAAATGGAACTGCGGCACGTCTAGTCCTAGATGTGGGTCTCTCCGCTCCGCGTCTCACACAGATCCGGAGCGCGGGTGCGCTTTTTTTCATCGCTATTTACGTATTGGTAAAGAACGCCAAGTCTTTGAAGATTGTTAAAAAAGATGTGCCTTTCTTAGCGGTTTACGGAATTGCTGGCTTTGCATTTGTGCAGTACTTCTATTTCGTTGCCATCACCAAACTCGGTGTCGGAATTGGCTTACTTTTTGAATTTACTGCGCCGGTGTGGATTGTGCTCTACATACGTTTCTTCCGACACGAAGCAGTGAAGAAGCGGATGTATGCGGCGCTTGCTTGCACAGTTTCTGGACTTGTATTGATTTCACAACTCTGGTCGAACACGAAGTTAGAGCCGCTTGGTATTGCTTGTGGCCTCATTGCCTCGGTCTCACTCGCCATCTACTTCTTGCTAGGTGATAAAGGTGTTCATAAGCGCGACACGCTTTCGCTAGTCACTTGGGGATTTATTTTCGCCTCTATTTTCTGGGCGATCTTTCAACCCATCTGGAACTTCCCCGCCAAGGTGCTCAACACCAACCTTGACCTCGGTGGACCCTTTGCTGGCTCATCGGTCTCGGGTTGGTGGGTCATTCTCTATATCGTCCTACTCGGCACCATCGCGCCTTTCTTACTCACCATCGGCGCACTTCGGTACACCTCACCCGCACGAGTCGGCCTCATCGGGACTTTGGAGCCTGTCTTAGCTGGCGCGTTCGCGTGGTGGTGGCTAGGAGAGTCGCTCTCGCTGATTCAAATTGGTGGTGCTGTAGTCGTGCTCTGCGGCATCTTGCTTGCTGAAACTTCTCGATGAAGGAACGTTCTAGTTGGCTCTGGGCCTACCTCTCCGTCTCTTTCATTTGGGGCTTCTCATTTCTCTTCATGAAAGTGGGCTTGGACTCCTTCTCTCCCTTCCAAGTCGCTTTCCTTCGAATCTCTCTTGGCGCCGTGGTACTCACCCTTGTGCTCACCATTCGCCGCACAAAACTCCCGCGTGATAAGGCTCTCTGGAAGCACACCTTCGTCTCAGGGCTATTACTTAACGCGTTGCCATTTTCGCTCTACTGCTACGGCGAAGTACGTGTCTCCTCGTCGCTTGCGGGAATCCTCAACGCGGCAACTCCACTCTTCACTGTCATCATTGCCCCACTTATGATCGCGAGCGAGAAGCCCAGTCGACGACGAGTCCTCGGTTTAGGAATCTCGTTCGTAGGAGTTATTACAGTCTTTGGTGTGTGGAGTGGTGGCATCTCGGGAGATATCACCGGCGCCTTACTCTGTATGGGCGCACCGCTCTGTTATGGAATCGGCTCATCATACGTTCGAAGAAATATTTCAAATAAGACGGGAATTCTTGAGCAGTCGGTGATGCAGTTGGTAGCTGCTTCTCTCCTTCTTCTGCCACTCGAGATCATTTTTTACAAGGCTCCCCACGACCTAGCTCTTTCCCCTATTTTGGCGATTCTTTCATTAGGTATCTTAGGATCCGGGCTGGCCAACCTCATGATGAACATTGTGTACCGGGATGCAGGACCGACTATCGCTTCGACTGTGACGTACGTGATTCCGATCATTTCAACATCGGCTGGCGTGCTTATTCTCAAAGAGAGCGTGGCCTTCCACGAGATTATTGGCGCTGCCGTAATCATCGGTGGATTACTTCTTACTCAACAGCGCGCCAAGAGAGAAGTTAAAACCGTTTAGCTGATTGGTGTGGCCATGTCGACGAAGCGTGAGTAGTGGCCCTGGAATGCCACTGTTACCGTCTTGGTAGGGCCGTTGCGGTGCTTGGCGACGATGAGATCTGCTTCGCCTTGGCGAGGGTGATCCCGATCGTAGGCATCTTCCCGGTGAAGCAAGATGACCATATCCGCGTCCTGCTCAATCGAACCTGATTCACGCAGATCAGAGAGCAACGGCTTCTTATCTGTACGTTGTTCTGGACCACGATTGAGCTGGCTGATGGCCACCACGGGTACATCTAATTCTTTAGCGAGCAACTTGAGTTGGCGAGAGAACTCCGAAACTTCCTGTTGGCGGCTCTCTACCTTTTTACCGCTGCTCATCAACTGCAAATAATCGATAATGACGAGACGGAGTTCGTTGCGTTGCTTAAGACGACGGCACTTCGCACGAATCTCCATCATGTTCATGTTCGGTGAGTCGTCAATAAAGAGTGGCGCTGCAGAAATTTCGCCCATGCGACGTGCCAGACGGCCCCACTCTTCTTCACCCATGGTGCCTGCGCGCATGTGGTGGAGTGGCACGCGCGCTTCGGCCGAGAGCATGCGCATAGTGATTTCGTTACGGCTCATTTCCAAACTGAAGATCACCGATGTTAAACCGTGCTTGATCGATGCAGATCGTGCAAGATCGAGACCGAGGGTGGATTTACCAATAGCTGGGCGCGCGGCTAGCACGATCATTTGACCACCATGTAAGCCTTGAGTGAGCTCATCGAGATCAATGAATCCCGTAGGAACGCCACTCATCTGTCCACCGCGTGTACCGATAGATTCAATTTCGTCGAGCGTATCTTCCAAAAGATCAGCAAGCACGACGTAATCTTCGGAGACGCGTCGTTCTGTTACCGCAAAAATTTCGGCTTGTGCTGTGTCGACAACATCATCGACTTCACCTTCGACTGAGTAACCCAGTTGAACAATTTTGGTCCCTGCTTCAACAAGGCGACGGAGGATGGCGCGCTCGCGCACGATCTTGGCGTAGTAACCGGCATTCGCTGCGGTAGGTACTGACGAGATAAGCGTATGCAAATATGGAGCACCGCCCACACGTGCAATTTCTCCACGTTTAGTTAATTCGGCAGAGACGGTGACGGGATCAACTGGTTCACCACTCGTGTAGAGATCAACGATGGCGTCGTAAATTGTTTCGTGCGCGGGACGATAGAAATCGCGAGCGCGCATCGTTTCGACAACATCGGCAATGGCATCTTTAGAGAGCATCATGCCGCCGAGGACAGATTGCTCGGCCGAAATATCTTGCGGTGGGGTGCGTTCGAATTCGCGGTCGCGCGGTAGTTCGGCGATGCTCATAGCTCCCCTCCTCTCGGCGCTCTCTCTTCTTGCCTCATTCTTATCTCAACCGGTGACAGCCGAATCGTAGAAGTGCGGCGCGGCGTGGAGCTGCCGCTTGTGGAGGAAGACGGGGATGAACCGGGGTGACCTTGTGGATAACTTGGGACAAATCTGGGGAAGCATGTGGATGACCTGTGGAGAACTTCTCCTTTCAGGGATAAAAGACCAGGTCAGTGCCGTTCTCATCCCCAGTCAGTCGGGGGATAAAGAAAGTTCTCGGCCATCTCACTTATTGGACAGACCGGCTCCGACAGAGCATCCGAAAAGAAGAAGGGGGCGAAGGTTTCCCCTCGCCCCCTGCTCGCATATCAGTACTGGGTTTAGGCCCCAGCGTGTACATCGAGAGCAATATTGGCGATCACTTGTGGGTGAAGGGTGACCTTCACCTTATGTGCGCCCACACTCTTGATGTGACCAGCAATTGAAATACGACGACGATCAAGATCAGGTCCGCCCGCTGCCTTTACGGCAAGTGCGACATCCTTTTCGGTAACTGAACCGAAGAGACGACCACCCTCGCCTGCCTTTACAGCAAGACGAATAGCGTTCTCTTCGAGTGACTTCTTGATCTGTTGCGCGTGATCGAGATCGCGAACTTCGCGTGACTTACGTGCACGACGAATTCCTTCGATCTGCTTCTCTCCGCCTGCACTCCAAGAAATTGCATCGCCACGTGGGAGAAGGAAGTTACGCGCGTAACCACTCTTCACCTCGACGATATCTCCTGGGTGACCGAGACCCTTTACTTCATGCGTCAGGATGATTTTCATTTCAAACCCCTATCGCGCTGTTGAAGTGTAAGGAAGAAGGGCAACCTCGCGGCTGTTCTTCACGGCTTGTGCAATATCGCGTTGATGTTGGGTGCATGCGCCAGTGACGCGACGCGCACGAATCTTGCCGCGATCGGAGATGTACTTACGAAGAAGGCCGGTGTCTTTGTAGTCGATGTACGCGACTTTGTCGCGACAGAAAGAACATGGCTTCTTCTTGAAATTCTTCTTAAGAGCTGCGGCTTTATCGCCACCGCGGCCCTTGCTATCTCTATCTCGTTCTCTTGCCATCGTGGTGCTCCATTTCTGGGTGCCCTGCCTTCGCAGGAATGGTCTGCTCTCTTTCGAGGGCGTGGATTAGGTTGATTTAAAAGGGTGGTTCTTCCATAGAACCGACTGAAGCGCCCCAGCCTGCGGGTGCTGATGAAGCCCATGGATCGTCGTTTCCGCCGCCATTGCCTCCACCATTGCCACCACCAGGCGCTCCGCCGGCGCGCGAAGTCTTAGCGATCTTCGCGGTGGCGTTACGTAGTGATGGACCAACTTCATCTACTTCTACTTCAAATACGGTGCGCTTTTCGCCCTCTTTGGTTTCATAAGAGCGTTGCTTCAATCGTCCTTGAATGATTACTCGCATGCCACGTTGGAGAGATTCGGCAACGTTCTCTGCTGCTTGGCGCCAGACGTTGCACGACAAGAAGAGCGAGTCACCGTCCTTCCACTCATTCGTAGCTTTATCGAGGTAGCGCGGGGTTGACGCAACCCGGAACTTTGCGACGGCCGCTCCCGAAGGAGTGAATCGCAATTCCGGATCGTCGACGAGATTGCCAACGATGGTGATGATGGTGTCTCCAGCAGCCATGGCTATTGACTCCCTTCACTAAAGCGCGTCAGCGCATATCTGGACGGATGACTTTGGTGCGAAGTACGGCTTCATTGAGATTAAGTTGGCGATCCAACTCAATAATGGCGGCCGGTTCACAATGCATTTCGATAACTGCGTAGATGCCATCTGGCTTCTTTGCGATTTCGAATGCCATACGGCGACGTCCCCAGATGTCTAACTTATCTACGGCGCCACCGGCGTCTTTCACAATCTTGAGGTATGTCTCAAGGCTTGGAGCTACGGTCTTCTCTTCCAACTCGGGATCGAGAATGACCATCATTTCGTAATGACGCATACCCACCTCCTTCGGACTAAGCGGCCACGGTCTCTCCGTGGCAGGAGGGTGCATCGGGTTTAGGGTACCCCGCACCCCGGGAGCGTCGGAAATCGGCGTCCACAAGCCTGATTCCCACCAGGTTCCTCCCACCAACAACGCGGGGCCCATGAGCGGCTCAGATACCCTCAACCTATGGCGATCATCGGGGCGGCTCTGGGGAGTGAGAGTTTCACAGAGCTCATCGCCCAAGCCAAAGCCACCGGCGCCGAGGCGGTCCAAATCTTTCTCGGAGATCCACAATCGTGGAGCGCGCCCACCGGCTTTCCTGCCGAAGAGCTAAAGGCCGCTCTGGCTTCAGCCGGGCTCACTCTCTATATCCATGCACCGTATGTGATCAATGTGGCTACCAGTAATAACAAGGTCCGCATTCCCAGCCGCAAACTTCTGGGCTACACCATGAAGGTGGCAGCTGCCGCCGGGGCTGCCGGAGTAGTGGTGCATGGCGGACATGTGGTTGAGGGCGATGAGCCGGCGCTGGGATATACCAATTGGGCGAAAGCACTCACTGAAGTAAATGCTCTCAATCTTTCAACCCCTCTCTTGATCGAAAACACCGCGGGCGGCGAACGTGCGATGGCGCGCCATTTAAATTCAATTGCGCAGTTATGGGAGGTGATTGCAGATTTTAATGCCGGCTTCTGTTTAGACACCTGTCATGCGCATGCGGGCGGACTCAATATGGAGAGTGTCGTAGCAGACATTCTAGCGATCACTGGGCGCATTGATTTAGTTCATGCAAATGGAAGTCGGGACGAAGCGGGCTCTGGTAGAGATAGACATGCAAACTTTGGTGATGGCCTACTTCCTGGTGAAGTAGTTGCACGCATACTTCATGAGAGTGGCGCACCTTCTATCATTGAAACTCCTGGAAGTAATGAGGATCAAGCAAGAGATATTCAATTCTTACGAAGCGCTTTGGTTGGTTTATCGTGAGAGTAGAAAAAATCACTCGTGAAGTTCACTCACAATTTATAAGTGAACAATCAAGTGCTTCTTTCCTGCAGCTCCCAGAATGGGGGGATGTGAAAAGAGAGTGGCGCGCAGAAAGCCTTGGTATATATAGAGAAAATGGCCTTATTGGCGTCGCACTTATTCTCTATCGCGCGCTTCCAAAGATTGGTCGATCATTTGCCTACATTCCCGAGGGGCCGGTTCTTTCACCTGATATTTCCGTAGATAATGAATTACTCACGGCGCTTCAAAGTTATGCAAAGAGCGCGGGTGCTTTTCTCTTACGAATTGGTATACCTCTGCCGGTACGTGAATGGTCAACCGAGAAGATCAAAGATGCACTAGCACGTAATGAAGTTACATCGCTTAACTCGATTGAACCCGATCGAGTAGATTCGGTTGCACTCGAGGCAATAAGTGAATTGCGTCAGGCTGGCTGGAAAAATATCAACACAAGTGACGGTTTTGGCGAAGGACAACCAAATTTCCTCTTCCAACTGAATCTAGAGAATAGAGATCGGGAATCTTTACTCGCTGGATTCAATCAATTATGGCGACGAAATATTAAGAAGGCGGAGAAGGAAGGTGTGGAAGTACGTCGTGGAGTGCGCGATGAACTCGCTCTCTTTCATGTCGCTTATCTAGAAACAGCTCAACGTGACGGCTTCATCCCACGGCCACTCCATTACTTCGAGCGCATGTGGGACGCGCTCAATGCCTCTCGCGAACACCTCTATCTCTTCCTTGCGCAATGGCAGGGAGAGATCATCGCCAGTTCTATCGCTATCCAAGTGGGCGATCACTACTGGTATTCGTATGGAGCTTCTACCGCTCTGGGTAGAGAGGCTCGAGGAAGCAATGCCGTGCAGTGGGCGATGATGTCCGATGCGCTCGATCGCTCCTGCGCGATCTATGACTTGCGAGGCATCACTGCGACCCTCGACCCCAACGATCCACACGTAGGTCTTATCCAATTCAAGGTAGGCACGGGTGGGTACGCCCGCGAAGTGATTGGTGAGTGGGAAGTGGTCATTTCACCTTTGCTCGCCAAGGCCTTCCATCTCTACCTCCGGCTGCGTAAGTAGTGGGATGATCCAACTATGACCCTTGATCTCCACGTCGATGGCGCTCAGTGGCGTGCGCATTTAGCCAAGGTGGCCCACGAGCGCAGCCACCTAGTTCCGGTTATCAAGGGCAACGGCTACGGATTTACTAATGCGTTGCTTGCTCAAGAGGCTGAGCGGATGAAGGTTCCGGCTGTGGCAGTCGGAGCAATTGCAGAGATTTCTACAGTCGCCCAACACTTCTCAGGAAAAATCATTCTGCTTACGCCCACCGAGGGCGCGGCAACTCCTCCTGGCACTGTGTTGACTATTTCATCACTTTCTACCCTCAAGGATTTATCACCGGAGCAAGAATTTATTTTAGAAATTGAAACTCCGATGCATCGTCACGGTATCGCTCTCAATGAATTAGCGAGTGCGACTCCATTTCTTAAGAGCGCGCGTTTTCTCGGTTTCTCGCTGCACTTACCTATCGCGCCCATGGAAAAAATGTGGCTGCATACCGTGCTGTCGATGTTGCCAAGTGATGCACAGATTTGGATCTCACACGCTCACAACATTGCGCGTACGGCTAAGAATTTTCCTGGAATGACATTTCACGAACGTGTGGGAACCGATTTGTGGTTAGGCAATACAAAATCTCTCCGTATGAGTGCAACTGTTCTCGATAAGCATGAGGTAAGTGGTGTTGCTGGGTATCGCCTTCGAAAGTTAAATGGAACTCTATTAGTAGCTAGCGGTGGAACCGCTCACGGGGTAGGGCTTTCAGCACCTTCAAGTGATTTCTCGTTACTCGGTCGCATCAAAGTTGTAGCAAGAGCATATTTTGAATTCTTCGGCATTCTTCGTAGTCCCTACTCGTGGCATGGAAAAGGTCTGCGATTCCTAGAACCACCCCACATGCAATCTTCTCTCTTAATTTTTAATGGTAAGAGCGCCCCCAAAATTGGTGATGAACTTTCATTGAACTTGCGAAATACCACGACTCACTTCGATCGCATCATCGGGTTAGATTCTTAACGTACGGCCTGAACGACAGCAGCAGTGGAGCTTTCCGTGGTGTCATACATCTGTGGAAGCACCGGCTCAGTACCAGTGATCTTTGCAGGTTCGGGGAATTGCAAAACGGGTTGACCTTTGAGCGCACCCAACATGTACTTGGTCCAGATTCTGGCGGGGAATGACCCACCTGTTACCGAGGTGAGACCGCCAATACCGTGCAGCGTCTTGGTGGCATCGTCTCGGAAGAAGGAGACTGAGGTAGCTAGTTGTGGCGTGAATCCGCTAAACCATGCCGAGGCATTCTCTTGGCTCGTACCCGTTTTCCCTGCGGCAGGCCGCTTCAATTTCTTAGCTTCAAAACCAGAGCCCACTTTGACGACTGCTTGAAGTGCGGTCGTAACATCAGCCATTACATCTGCACTAAAGACTTGCTCTCCTTGGGGCTTAGCTTCAAAGAGCACACCACCATTGCGCCCGGAGACCGTAGAAATGAAATAGGGCTTGGCATAGACGCCTTGCGCCGCAAAAGTGGCATACGCCGCGGCCACATCGAGAACATGTGGGCTGGCTGGCCCAAGCACCACTGAAGGTGTGGGCATCATCGCTACTGAGGTGGGAATTCCTGCCCGACGCGCTACTTCCACAACTTTATCGGGACCCACTTGAATCCCTAGTGGGACATAAACGGTATTGACTGAGTTGGCAGTGGCTTTCAAGAGCGTGATTTCGCCAAACGACTTATTCCCATAATTACCCACTTCGTAGGGCTTGCCATCAACGTCATAAATTTGAGGAGAATCGCCATTCCACACCGTATCTAGCCCAATGCCTGCCTCAAGCCCAGCGATTAAGGCAAATGGTTTAAAAGTCGAACCGGCCATCGCGATGCCTTGTGTCGCATCATTGAGTTGGCGAACTAAGTAATCCTTACCGCCGTACATTGCGACTACTTCACCGGTACCAGGCCGCACAGATGCCAAACCAATATGAAGATCCGCCGGCGCCTTCTTTGGTGCTTGAGAATCTACGGCGTCAACAGCGGCTTGTTGAGCGTCTCGTTCGAAAGTTGTTTTCACTCTCAGGCCGCCAACGAGTAATTGATCTTCAGTGAATCCAAGTTTTGCTAGTTCACTTTTGATTGTCATTAAGAGATAACCCGTGGGACCGGCAAATTCTCCACCGGTAATCGGATCCTTGATAGTGGGGACTTTGGCTTTCGCTGCTTGCGCTGGCGTAATCCATTTTGAGCTCACCATATTCTTGATGACATAGTCAAAACGGCCCGCTAGGCGCTTCTTATTTCCGCTGCCATATTGTGGATCGTAATATCCAGGGGAGCGTAGAACGCTTGCTAATACGGCAGATTGTGACAATGTGAGTTGGTCAACATCACGGCCAAAGTACTGTCGAGCAGCCGCTTCTACGCCATACGCTCCGCGACCAAAGTAAATGGTATTGAGGTAATTCTCGAGAATTTGATCCTTAGAGAGCGTGTTCTCAAGCTTAATAGAGATCACTAATTCTTTCACTTTTCTCTTTATCGTTCTTTCAGGAGTGAGAAAAGCGGTCTTGGCATATTGCTGGGTGATGGTGGACCCTCCCTGTAACGATCCACCACGCAAGTTGTAATACACCGCGCGCAAAATTCCAGTAGGGCTAATTGCATGATCGGTATAGAAACTCTTGTTCTCCGCAGCGAGCACTGCGCGTCGCAATTCAATCGGCATTTTGGCGAGTGGAACACTCACACGGTTCTGTGCGCCTAAGCGACCAATTTCGCTGCCATCGGCGTACTGAATGATGGTTGCTTGGCCTGTGGTGAATTGATTGGGATCAGGAATCTTGACGGTGAAGTATGCAAAGAGCAAAGTGGCAAGACCCGCGAGCGCAAAGAAGCCAAAGAGCAGGAGTCCCCATCGAATGATGAGCCGAAGCGGTGATGGTCTCACTTCACTCTCCTACTCGATCTGGATTATTCATACTCTCGGCTATTCATATGTAGGCAATCGTCGGGGGATTGCTCTTGGGATGCCATCACCCATCACATAGGAAGCGATCAGGTGATTCCAACTACATTTAACGCAGACCTCCACAATGTAGACCTGAAACTCGCCCACCTGCTGGCTCATCTCTTCTATCTCTTCGTGGCTTTTTATCCGACCCGAATACTGTCCAAGTAAATCTCCGAAGGTGTAGCGCAATTCAAAGAGGTCTTCTTTTCGGCAGACCGGGCACTTCCGGTCACTGACGAGGCCGTGGTGCTTGGCCGCTCGAAGTAAGTAAGGGTCAGCATCGAGACTCGAAAAGCCACCAAAGAGCTCGCGGAGCTTTGCGCGCCGATCGAGTGCGTAATCGATGACCTCGCGGGCGCTCTTCGGGATCAATAGCGGGGAGGTCGCGATCCGGGCGGGGGAGCGTGACATGTTCTAAGCGTAAGACCCAATCAGATGACTTTCCTGAGAGGGGTAGGTAAAGGGGGTGCGCCGCCCCAGGGCGCCCATAATTTGCGCTCCCCACGCCTACTGCCTAGAGTTTGGATATATCGAATCGATATAACGGATATCAATTTGTGCGCGTGAGGAGGCGGAGTGGCCACGAAGAAGAAGCAGGTTCTTGAACTTGCCATCCTCGGTGCCCTCAGCAATGGCGAAGCCCACGGCTATGAATTGCGCCGCCGGGCGGTAGCTCTCCTGGGGGCCGTCCGCACCCTCTCTTTTGGATCGCTCTATCCCGCCCTTGTCGAACTGACCTCCCTGGGATACCTCGAAAGTGATAGCACGGGGACGCTTCCGCGAGGAGCAAACCCTCGCGCGCGCATCGTCTATCGCCTCACTGCAGATGGCAAAGAGCGACTCAGCGACTTACTTGGACAGGCCGGGCCAAATGCGTGGGAAGACGATGCCTTTCCACTTCGGGTTGCACTCTTTGGAGATACCGAACAGAAAGTCCGAGTTCGTATTTTAGAAGGTCGTAAACACCGTTTAGAAGAGCGTTTAGAAAACCTACGTGAATCCATGGCACGTGGGCGTGAACGAGTAGATGTATGGACGCTGGAGTTACAGAAACATAGTGAAGAAGCTGTCGAGCGAGAAGTTCGTTGGCTTTCCGAGTTAATAGAAGAGGAGAAGCCATGAGCGAGATTCGCGTGGCAATCGTTGGTGTAGGTAATTGTGCTTCCTCACTCGTACAAGGTGTCGAGTACTACAAGGATGCGAGCCCAGACCATCGCGTTCCTGGCCTCATGCACGTGATGATCGGGGAGTACCACGTTCGCGACGTGAAGTTTGTTGCGGCCTTCGACGTCGATGCCAAGAAAGTCGGGTTCGATCTCGCTGATGCAATCAGCTCAAGCCAGAACAACACCATCAAAATCGCCGATGTTGCACCTACAGGTGTCTCAGTGCAACGCGGTCACACCTTTGACGGTCTTGGTAGGTACTACCGCGAAATGATCGAAGAGTCAGATGCGCAACCAGTTGATGTGGTTGCCGCGCTGAAGGAATCTAAAGCAGACGTTCTCGTCTGCTACCTCCCTGTGGGATCCGAAGATGCTGCACGCTTCTATGCGCAATGTGCCATCGATGCAGGCGTCGCTTTCGTGAACGCCCTACCTGTCTTCATCGCAGGCACCAAGGAGTGGGCTGACAAGTTCACTGCAGCTGGTGTTCCTATCATTGGTGATGACATCAAGAGCCAGGTCGGTGCCACCATCACCCACCGCGTGCTAGCTAAGCTTTTCGAAGATCGTGGAGTCATCCTCGATCGCACACTTCAACTCAACGTCGGCGGCAACATGGACTTCATGAATATGTTGGAGCGCGATCGCTTGGAATCAAAGAAGATTTCTAAGACACAATCAGTAACCTCGCAACTCTCACACGATATGGGCAAGGGCAACGTACACATCGGACCATCTGACTATGTCTCTTGGCTCGATGACCGTAAGTGGGCCTATGTGCGCCTCGAAGGTCGCGCATTCGGCGATGTACCGCTCAACCTCGAGTACAAGCTCGAAGTATGGGATTCACCCAACTCAGCGGGTGTGATCATCGACGCAATCCGATGCGCCAAGATCGCTCTTGATCGTGGGATAGGTGGACCAATCCTCTCCGCCGCTTCATACTTCATGAAGTCTCCTCCGGTGCAGTACTCCGATAGCGAAGCCCATGATGCTGTAGAGAACTTCATCGCCGGAACAATCGAGCGCTAATTCCTACTTACAGATGGCATTCGTAACAACGAACGGCGCGCGATTTAGAAGATTGCTCGCCGTTCGTTGGATTTCGCAGGGTATGGATGGGCTTTACCAAACCGCCTTAGCTTCGTTTGTACTCTTTTCACCTGAGAAGCAGGCTACAGCGGGATCTGCGGCGACTGCTTTTGCGATCATGCTTCTGCCTTACTCGTTCCTTGGCCCATTTGTGGGAACAATCCTGGATCGTTTCCCGCGTCGACAGATTATTTTCTTTGCCAACACCTTTAGAGCCATCGATTTACTTCTAGTCGCCCTAGTAACCACTCGCGGCAAGAGTGACCTACTCCTCGTTGTGGTAGTTCTCTTCTCATTCGGCGCTAATCGCCTTATTCTGGCTGGCTTATCTGCGGGTCTACCGCGAGTTATTGATCGTACGAAATTAATTGAGTCAAACGCCATCGCTGTCACGGGTGGTTCTATTGCCATCGTTCTCGGTGGCGGACTCGGTTACGGCCTCCGGGCTTTTCTTGAGCGATTTGAAACGTTGACTTGGGCTGACTCGATATTGGTAGCTGTGGCTGCGCTCGGATATTTGATTTCAGCTCTGCTTTCATTGCGCTTAAGGCGCAATGAGCTTGGCCCGACGGAGCACGAGTTAGTTCAAGCAAAGTCTGTCGGTGTAGTGATTGCAGGCATCACGGACTTGAAGCTGGGATTAGCTCACCTTCGCCTTCATCGAGATGCAGCGCTTGGCATGATCGCGGTGGCAATCCAGCGCGGTGGTATTACGGCGCTAGTAGTTACCTGCCTGCTCTTGGAGCGAAATACTTTTCATAATCCCAATAATCCCGATGCTGGTTTGGCGGGGTTAGTACAACTTGTGACGGCCTCAGGAGTGGGCGTCTTCTGTGGCGCAGTAATTGCCCCTTGGGCTGCTCGTCGATTAGGACGCCACCGTTGGATTCGTATCGCTCTGGTTCTCAGCGCAGCGCTAGTCCCGGTATTCATTTGGGGTTCACATATTATGTTGGCAATTGCCGCATTCTCAGTCGCTGGATTTGGGCAGTCAGTGAAAGTGACGTGTGATGCGCTTGTGCAAGGAAGTATTGCCGATGAGTTTCGAGGTCGGGTCTTCTCTGTCTATGACGTTCTCGTCAATGCGGCGATCGTCTCTGGTGCTGGATTGGCTGCACTCATCGTGCCGAAATCCGGCAGATCCCTCTTACTCCCACTTATCGTGGTCTTTTCCTACTTGCTCATGGCTTTTCTGCTGAGAGGATTGAGTAAACCAATCACTGATTCGGTTGATTCTCCATCCACCACTTCTTAAGTTCTTCAATAGCGAGGTCACGCCCAAGCGGTCCGCGATCGAGTCGTAACTCCATGAGATAGTCATAGGCCGCGCCCACTAATCGTGAAGGTTTTAATCCTAAAATCTCCATAATTTCATTGCCGTCTAAATCAGGTCGCAATGAAGCGAGCTCCTCTTCTTCGGCCAAGCGGGCAATCCGCGCCTCGAGGTCATCATATGTCGCAGCGAGGGTGGCAGCTTTACGTGCATTACGAGTAGTGCAATCAGAGCGTGTCAAGACATGCAAATGAACGAGTAAATGTTCAGCATCACGTACATATCGTCTGACAGCACTATCGGTCCACTCGCCACTGCCATACCCGTGAAAACGTAAATGCAATTCGACAAGAGTCGTTACATCATTCACGATCTCGTTGCTATATCGCATCGCCTTAAGTCGAGATTTTGCTAGATGCGCTCCAACTACTTCGTGGTGATGGAAGGAAACACCACCTCCAGGTATCAGCGCTCTAGTTTTAGGCTTACCGATATCGTGCAAAAGCGCCGCTAGCCGAATCACAAGATTAGGACCACCTAAACGATGCTCCATACCGATCGCTTGCTCTAAAACGATGAGTGAATGTTCATAAACATCTTTATGGCGATGGTGCTCATCAATTTCTAATTTCAATTTAGGTAATTCAGGAATTACATAATCAGCAACACCGGTGGAAACCATCAAACTCAAGCCAACCCGAGGTTGTGCAGACATGAGAAGTTTGTTGAACTCCTCCCTGATGCGTTCAGCTGAAATAATAGAGAGGCGATCCTTCATTACTTCAATCGCTTTGAGCACTTCCGGATCAGGAGTAACGCCAAGTTGTGCAGCAAATCGGATGGCGCGCATTATGCGAAGTGGGTCATCGGAGAAAGATTCTTCTGGAGTACCTGGGGTGGAGAGTCGTTTCTCATTAAGCGCAGAGACTCCGTCAAAGGGATCGACGAAGCGCGCCCCACTCTCTTCAAGAACCAACGCCATCGCGTTGATAGTGAAATCGCGTCGTCGTAAATCGCCTTCGAGTGAATCACCAAACTCAACCTGTGGTTTGCGACTCTCGGGGTCATAGAGCTCGCTTCGAAAAGTGGTGATTTCAATCTGCAAGTCACCGCGTGCACCTGAGATCGTGCCGTACTCGATTCCGGTCTCCCAGACGGAGTCGCACCACCCTTGGAGCACTTTCTTGATTTCTGCAGGGCGGGCTGCTGTGGTGAAATCCAAATCCGTTGAGAGTCGTCCCAGGATGGCATCCCGCACACACCCTCCCACCAGGGCTAATGGGCTTCCGGCGGCAGAGAATTGGCTCGCTAACTCGCCTACCTCGGGAGCGAGGCGCTCGAGTTCGTGCAGCGCGAGTTGCGCGGCGGCGGCATGGAGCGGCGAGTTCATAAGTTCAAGGGTAGGGGTAGGAAGGGTGGCTCGTTACGCTGTAGCCATGACCCCCGCGCACGAGCATGGGGCGCTTCCACCTTTTGGGCAGCCGGCACGCCCCACTCCAGCCGCCCTAGCGGGAAAGAAGCGACCTTCGGCACCCTCACCTCACTCCCCACACGTCACTACGCCCACAAGTAAAGAGCGTCGTGAGAAACCACGTCGACGCAACGAAGAGATCAGTGCAGGCGGATTAGTTATTGATCCCACCGGAGATCTCGGCCTTCTTATCGGGCGCCACGATAAACGCGGGCGTACGCTCTGGTCTCTTCCAAAGGGACATATTGAATCTGGTGAGACCCCTGAAGATGCTGCTATCCGAGAGGTGGCCGAGGAGACCGGAATTGAGAGTGCGATTACTCGATCGCTTGGTGTGATTGATTTCTGGTTTATGGCCGAAGGGAAGAGAATTCATAAGACAGTTCATCATTTTCTCTTCCGGATGACTGGTGGAACATTAGAACCCCAACAAATTGAAGTCGATGAAGTCGCCTGGTTTCCACTCGGCGAAGTATCTAAGCGCTTGGCTTACTCCGACGAACGAAAGCTCATTGCAAGTTTTGGCGATCTCAAGAAATTAATCTGATGAAGAGAGTCTTGCTCGCTCTCGCACTCCTTTTCTCTACCCTCTTTCATCTGCAGCCGGCAGAAGCAGCCACCTCTACCATCAACTATGCGTTTTCCAATATTGCGCAAGCCAGTGCAAATTCTTCGGCCAGTATCAGTCTTGAACTCACCTCACCAGATGGAGCTCGTTCGTGGGCTGTACGTATATTGCAAGCTCCAAAAGTTTTCTCCTCTCGCAGCGAATTGCTTGCCTTCGAAAAGAATCCTTCTCTCGCCACGCAAGTAGTTGCTACCAAGAGTGGCAGTGCAGAATTAGAGAAGAATAATCCTCTCCGGGTACTGATAGATATTCCAAATGCCCCTCAAAAATCGTTAGAAATACAGGGGTTTGTCGCAGAAATCTCGACCATAGGAGGCAAACCTGCCAGGGTCCCGTTCTTCCTTATCGGCAAAGGTAATAAAGGTGTAGTGCCGACACCCGTTTCGTGGATATGGCCAATTCTTGATACCCCTCACAGAAATATTCAAGGCATCTTTACTGACGACATGCTTGCAACAAGTTTGCTTCCACAAGGGCGCCTTGGTCGAATGCTAACGGCGGCTGAGGGAAGAAACTTTACTTGGTACATCGATGCTGAGTTAATTGAAAGTGTCGAAGCGATGAGTAAGGGATACACATTACTTGACGGCACTGAGGGTGTGGGTAAAAGTGCGGCGTTGCAGTGGTTAGCACGCTTGCGAAGCGCAATTGTTGGCCGTGATGTCTATGCCGCTCCCTACGGTGACCCGGATTTGGCCACGTTTATCTCTTTGAAAAAACCTAGTGACTTAGCAAACCTTCAAGTAATTGGAGCTAACCGGCTTGCCCAAGCGCTAGGCGTAAGTGTGCAGAGCGATCTCGCTTGGCCGAGTGGAGGAATACTTGCCGCAAAATCACTCGAGTATTTGAAGAGTGCGGGATATACAAAGTGCCTCGTAAGTCGAAAAATGTCGCCGGCCCCAATCAAAGAGAGTGCGACGCGAAGTTCGTTAGCTCAAATCAAGGGAGTTGAGCTCTTTATTGGTGATGACATTTTGTCGGGGTACTTAAAGAATATTTCGATTGAACAGAGCAACCACTTCTACGCCCAGCTTGCAATGATCACTGCCGAACGTCCCACGACTTCACGACCGCAGATTGTGATTCCCGACCGGATGCCAGTTCTTACCTATAGCCAGGCATTGGTGGCTGATCGAGAATTACCTATTAATGAGATCGCTAGCGACAACTCTCTTGGTCTCTCCACCCCACTCAGCCCTATGAAAA
Source organism: Actinomycetota bacterium (assembly GCA_009917815.1). GTDB lineage: Bacteria > Actinomycetota > Actinomycetes > Nanopelagicales > Nanopelagicaceae. The sequence goes on along the minus strand of RGER01000003.1, from coordinate 8,675 downwards.
TTTCCCTTCTGGAGCCCCGCACGACCGCTCTCCTGCCAGAGATTGAAGGAATGCTCACGCAATTTGGGGCCATCACCACCCCTGCCCACCTCATCACTACTGAACCCAAGCTTCGCTCAACTCTTATTTTGGCCACGGCTTGGCGAGCGGCCCCGTTTGCTGGATATCTCTTCGCGCAATCATCGCTGAAGAGCGCCGAGAAAATGATCCGCCAAGTTCGCGTTCTTCCTGGTCGCTATACGTTGACAGACCTCAGTGGAAAAGTGCCCTTGACTGTGAGTAACGATGCCGCGCTGCCGGTTGAAGTACACCTGGAATTGCGACCCACAACACTGCGCCTTCAAGAACCAGAAATTATTGATCTGAATTTACCCGCGCAATCACACTCACAGATTTTGGTACCTCTCACGGCCTATTCGTCCGGTGAAGCTTTCGTTGAAGCCAGACTCTTAGACGCATCGAATCATCAAGTGGGCGATGTTGCCATGCTGCAAATTTCCATCTCGAGCATTCCACCTGCAGCCATCTTGGTGACGGAGATTGCTGGCGCTGCCTTACTCCTGGCCGCGAGTGCACAGATTATTCGTCGTGTCAGAAGGAGTCGATCATGAGCCAAGTGATGCGCTCCTCAGCAGTGATGGCTGTGGGAACTACGCTCTCTCGACTTACTGGACTTGTGCGCAATCTCTTGCTGGTTATTGCACTAGGTACAGCAATCCTCGGCGATACGTATCAGGTCGCCAATACCATTCCCACGATTATTTATATTCTGGTAGCAGGCGGTGCGCTCAACGCGGTTTTTGTACCGCAACTTGTAAGAGCTATGAAAGATAATCAAGATGGTGGCAGTGCCTTTACTTCTAAATTGGTAACAGCAACCATTGTTATTCTCGGTGGTGCCACTTTGATAGCAATTCTCTGCGCTCCGCTCATCATTCGTCTCTATGCGAGTAAATTCTCAGAGCCTGGTTTTGTCGACGAGTTAAATCTCACTGTAACTTTTGCGCGATATTGTTTACCGCAGATTCTCTTTCTTGGGCTCTTCACCATTTTGGGGCAAATTGCTAACGCCCGCGGAAGTTTTGGTCCAATGATGTGGGCACCGATCGCCAATAACCTCGTAGTCATAGCAGTTTTAGGCATCTTCATATCTATTGCTCCCTCAGTAACTGCAAATTCCCTCACTGGAGGCGAAGAAGCCTTACTGGGTATAGGTACGTCATTCGGTGCCCTCGTTCAAGCCCTGCTCCTCCTACCAGTGATCGCTCGATCTGGAGTCAAGCTCAAGCCCAACTTCCATTGGGGAGAGTTACGAAAGTCTGCTGGTTTAGCTACTTGGACTCTCATCTTTGTGCTTCTCAATCAATTAGGTTTTATGGTCATCGTAAATCTCTCGACTGCAGTATCAGTCCGCGCTGCGCAAGCAGGCATTACTGACGGACTGGGCTTTACTCCCTATCAAAATGCTTATCTGATATTTATGTTGCCTCATTCAATTATTGCAGTTTCATTTGTGACCGCTCTCTTACCGAGGATCTCTAGGTCGGCCGCAATGGGTGAGAAGGAGAGTGTTAAAAGAGATCTTTCACAGCACCTTGGGATCGTGGGTGCATTCACAATTCCTGCCGGTATGGCCTTCCTCTTTTTGGGCCAACCCATTGCACATTTGCTCTACTTAGGTGCGGATAGTTCGAGTGCCCAACAAATCGGTTCGGTGCTCGCAGGATTCTCACTCGGGATCATTCCGTTCTCGGCTTCATATCTCCTACTTCGCGGCTTCTACGCTTACGAGGAGACGAGAACTCCTGCCTTTATCACTCTCATTATGAATCTGGTGATGTGCGGATGCGCATTCCTTGCCTATCACTTCCTCCCGCTCCGCTGGGTCACCATAGGAATCGCGGTATCTTTCGGAATTGGTTATGTCGTAAGCACTTTTGTAGCTTCAAGAATTCTTCGAAAGAGGGTCGGTGTGCTTGAGGGGGCGCTATCGACGTATGCGAAGTTGTTCTTGCTCGCCCTCATTGCTTTCCTACCCTCATTGGCTATCCATCGAATAATCCCTACCGCCAACGAGAGCTTCGCAGCGGTTGTTGAATTGCTGCTCTCGGGTGGCGTTGCGCTCGCCCTCTATCTCTGGTTCGGCGGTCTCATGAAGATTGATGCCCTCATGCAGATTCGCCAGCCACTTTCAACGGGTTGGCAACGCCTCACCGGAGCGCGTCGCCGGGGCGGGAATCAATAGCGCCTAGGATTGGTTTCATATTCATCGATGGAAGGTAAGAGATGGCTCTGGCTCATGGAACACGCGACAACCCCGCTGAAGTAGTAATCGTGGGATCAGGTCCCGCCGGTTACACGGCGGCGATCTACACCGCGCGCGCCCAACTGAAGCCGATTCTCTATCAAGGATCGGTCACTGCAGGTGGAGCCTTGATGAACACCACCGAAGTTGAGAATTTTCCCGGATTCACCGCCGGAATTATGGGTCCAGAATTAATGGATTCCATGCGAGATCAAGCTGAGCGCTTCGGAACGGAATTGATCACCGATGACATCACCGAAATGGAGTTGGCTGGGAGTGTCAAGCGACTAGTCGATGGCTCCGGTAACGAAGTCTTCGCCAAGAGTGTCATCTTGGCGATGGGTTCGGCCTATCGCGAATTAGGGCTACCCGACGAGAAGCGACTCTCCGGTCATGGCGTCTCTTGGTGCGCTACCTGTGATGGCTTCTTCTTCCGTGATCAAGATATTGCCGTCGTGGGTGGCGGGGATTCAGCGGTAGAAGAGGCTACCTTCCTTACCCGATTCGCCTCTTCGGTCACCATGATTCATCGCCGTGACTCACTCAGGGCTTCAAAAATCATGGCCGAGCGCGCCCATAGCAATCCAAAGATTAAATTTGCTTGGAATAGCGAAGTGAGTGAAATACACGGAGAAGCGAAGGTCAATGCAGTCACGCTGCGCAATGTCAATGACGGATCTACCAGCACCCTTCCCATCACTGGGCTCTTTGTGGCCATTGGCCATGATCCGCGGAATGAGTTAATCAAGCACCAGATATCCCTAGATAGCGAGGGATATGTGTTAGTTGAGGAACGCAGCACTCGTACCAATCTCTCGGGAGTATTCGCCTGTGGAGATTTGGTTGATCACACATATCGACAAGCTATTACGGCGGCTGGCTCGGGATGCCAAGCAGCGCTCGATGCGGAACGTTTTCTTGCCGGCTCACACTAAGATCTAGAGATAACGAAGGGAAAAATAATGGGTGCCACGTCTCCAGTAACAACAGCAACCTTTGATGCCGAGGTGCTTAAGAGCAACTTGCCAGTTCTCGTAGATTTTTGGGCAGAGTGGTGTGGTCCATGCCGCGCTGTGGGTCCAATTCTTGAAGAGATCGCAAAAGAACATGGTGCAAAGCTCAAGATCGTCAAACTCAATACTGACGAGAACTCCGAGATTGCCATCAAATATGGCATCACTTCAATTCCAACTTTGAACGTTTTCGTTAATGGCGAAGTTGTAAAGACAATTGTCGGAGCCAAGCCAAAGCCCATGCTTTTGAAGGATCTCGAAGCTTTTATCTAAAGAGGCGTAGACCTTAGATATCTCATGACATTAAAGCGTGGGTCCCGGGGGATTGAAGTTGTTGAACTCCGTGACACTTTGGTCCGTCTTGGGTTGCTAGAAAGCGCTCCATTTGTCGTGGAACATGACCTCTTTGACGAAGAGGTTGAGATAGCGGTGCGCGCTTTTCAACAGGGTCGCGGTTTAACTTCCGATGGCATCGTAGGCACTCATACATTCCGTGCCCTCGATGAAGCCCGATGGCGGTTAGGTGATCGTGTCATCCGAATGAGTTCTCCTATGATGCGCGGCGATGATGTCGCCCTGCTACAGACTCGCTTGATGGAGATGGGTTTTGATCTAGGTCGAATCGATGGCATTTTTGGTCCGCGAAGCGCTGAAGCACTTGCCGCTTTCCAAAAGTCATCGGGTTTAACTGGTGATGGTTCGTGTGGCCCAGAGACTCTCCTTGCCTTACGACGCCTTCAACGCACCGTGACTGGCGGGGTGGCGCACGGCCTACGAGAAGCAGACGCGATTCGTCGCCAAGGTCCTGCATTATCGGGAAAGCGAATTGTTATTGACCCTGGCCATGGTGGTGATGACGTAGGGGTCAACGCGTTCGGTCTCAATGAATCAGAGATTGTCCTTGATGTGGCTTCACGCATTGAAGGCCGACTCGGTGCACTCGGTGTCGCTGTCTATTTAACACGCGGCGCACAAAGTTCTCTTATTGATGATGGTAAGAGAGCCGAGTTCGCAAATCAGAGCGGAGCGGATCTCTTTCTTTCACTCCATCTCGATGAAAATCTTGCGCCCGATGCACGAGGAGTGGCGACTTACTTTTACGGCAATGATGCCCACGGTGCGCGCTCGGTGGTGGGTGAGCGTCTGGCATCACTCATACAACGAGAGATTTGCGCGAGAACAGATCTCCTTGATTGCCGAGTGCATGCAAAGACTTGGGAACTTCTCAGAAATACACGCATGCCAGCAGTTCGTGTGGAGCTTGGGTATCTCACCAACCCTGGTGATGCTGCCCGGCTGAGAGATGGTGACTTTAGAGAGGTCTTAGCGGAGTCTCTCGCGATCGCTATTCAACGCCTCTACTTGCCTGAAGATGGAGAAGGTGAGACAGGGGTACTCCGCTTGGGCGATTTGCGTGAGAAGATGTAGGCATGAGTACTGGATCGCGCCTCGATTCTTTCGTTGCGCGTTATGCGGAGCGGACCAAAGGCATGACTGCCAGCGAGATCCGGGCGCTCTTTGCGGTGGCCTCTCGACCTGAAGTCGTCTCACTCGCGGGAGGAATGCCAAACCTCACCGCGTTACCGATGGATGTGGTTTCTCAGATCGTCGCTGATGTCATCAATGAAAATGGTCAAGTCGCTTTGCAGTACGGCAGCGGGCAAGGTGATCCCGTACTCCGTGAGCAAATCACTGAAATTATGAAGCTCGAGGGAATTGATTCTCATCCCGACGATGTGGTCGTTACTACTGGTTCACAACAAGCGCTCGATCTGGTCGCACGAATATTTCTTGATCCAGGTGATGTCGTTCTCGCGGAGGCCCCGTCGTACGTAGGCGCCCTTGGAACCTTCCGGCAATACCAAGCGCGCATTGTTCACGTTGAAATGGATGATGATGGTTTGATTCCAGAGAGATTGCGTGAAGCAATCGCTCATACACGTGCTCAAGGTGGAAGGATTAAGTTTCTTTATACAATTCCAAATTTTCATAATCCTGCCGGAGTTTCACTTTCACTCGAGCGCCGCCAAGAAGTTCTTAAAATTGCCCGCGATGCCGACATCCTCATTATTGAAGATAACCCTTATGGTCTGCTTGGTTTTAATACCGAACCCACTCGAGCAATGCGAGCGGATGACCCGGATAATGTCGTTTATTTAGGCTCTTTTTCGAAGACATTTGCCCCAGGACTTCGAGTGGGTTGGGCGGCTGCGCCGCATGCGGTCCGTGAAAAACTTGTCCTAGCTAGTGAGTCTTCCATTCTCTGCCCTTCAAATTTTGCACAGATGGCGATCTCTCGGTATTTCGCAACTCAACCGTGGCAGGATCAAATTAAGTCTTTCCAAGGTCTCTACCAAGAACGTCGCGATGCGATGTTAGAGACTCTCGAACAACTCTTTCCGGCAACTGCTACATGGACTAAGCCTGGCGGTGGTTTCTATGTGTGGGTAACACTTCCCGAGGGTCTTGATACAAAGGCCATGCTGCCTCGCGCAGTCACTTCACGCGTGGCTTATGTCCCAGGAACTGCTTTCTTCGCCGATGGCTTTGGCTCATGGTCGATGCGCCTCTCTTACTGTTATCCATCCCCGGATCGAATTCGTGAAGGCGTGCGTCGCCTTGCAGGAGTGATTGAGGAAGAGATGGAGTTGCGGGCCACTTTTGGAAGTGCGGCTATCCCAGTGAGTGAACGTCCGCAAAGGATCCTGCCCCCTAGTGAATTGATGTGAGTGCGATGAAGTTATCCCGTGTACTGGTGCTCTCTGGGGGTCTCTCCCATGAAAGGGATGTCTCTATTCGTTCTGGTCGTCGCGTGGCAGAGGCGCTTCGCTCGCAGGGGGTGGAGGTCAGCGAGGTCGACTCCGATAGTTCACTCCTTCCCACCCTCTCGGGGCTTGAGCCAGGGAGCGTCATTTTTCCTACCCTCCACGGAGCAGCGGGGGAAGATGGCGCTATTCGTGACATCTTCGAGATGCTGAGGCTGCCCTACGTGGGATCGAGCGCAGATGCTTGCCGGCGATCCTTCGATAAGCCAGTTGCTAAAGGAATCGTGGAAGCTGCGGGAATTCGAGTTCCGGCATCCAGGGTCTTGCCACACTCCACCTTTCGCGAGCTCGGCGCCCAGTACTTACTGCCATTGATCGAAGGATCTGTCGGCTTACCCCTGATGGTCAAGCCAGCCAAGGGCGGATCAGCTTTAGGTGCCAGTGTGGTTCGTACCGCTGCGCAACTTCCGGAAGCCATGATCTCTGCCTTCTCTTATGGCAGTGACGTGGTGATAGAACCTTTTATTGCTGGACGCGAAATCGCACTCTCAATCATCGAGGAGAGTGACGGAACACTTACTGCACTTCCCGCCGTAGAGATTGTTGCTGATTCTGGTTTCTACTCATATGACGCTCGATATACAGCTGGCCTTACTGAATTCTTTGTGCCCGCAAATATTGATGCGGCGTTGAGTGCTCGAGCAGCTGAAGTTGCTAAGAAGGTTCATATGGCTCTCGGGCTTCGTGATCTTTCGCGTTCCGACCTCATCATCGATGAGAATGGTGAGATTTGGTTCCTTGAAGTAAATGTTGCCCCTGGCATGACGGAGACATCTCTCTTGCCTCAAGCAGTTGCAGCTGCTGGGAGAGATATCGGAGCTCTCTATAAAGAGTTAGCGGAACGCGCGCTCCTTCGTAAGTAGCCTACTTCTCAATAACTCCAAGGATTCTTTCGAGATCATCGATAGATGCAAACTCGATTGAGATCTTTCCTTTGCTGCGTCCTAATTCAATTTTGACACGAGTATCTAATTGATCAGAAAGCCGACTAGATATTTCTGCAAGCCGTGGCGATGATGGACGAGTATGTTTTGTGCGCGTCTTTTTCTCATCTTCTAATCCGCCCATTGCGACAATTTCTTCAACTGCTCGCACACTTAAGCCTTCAGCCACAATCTTCGTCGCTAATCTCTCTATCTCCTCGGAGGTAGATAGTGAGAGAAGTGCTCGTGCATGCCCTGCGGAGAGCACACCTGCAGCGACTCGCTTTGCGACGGTAGGTGGTAATTTCAATAACCTTAAAGTGTTAGATATTTGTGGGCGTGAGCGACCAATACGAGTAGCGAGTTCTTCTTGTGTGCAACCAAAATCTTTCAGTAATTGTTCATATGCGGCTGCTTCTTCTAACGGGTTAAGTTGCGCGCGATGTAAATTTTCTAACAGCGCATCTCGAAGTAAGTCATCATCTGCGGTCTCTTTTACGATGACAGTTATCTCGTTAAGCCCCGCCTCTTTACTTGCTCGCAGGCGACGCTCACCCATAATCAATTCATATTTCCCGCCAGCAAGTGCACGCACGACGGGCGGTTGTAGAAGACCGACCTCTTTGATGGAGGCGGTGAGTTCAGCGAGGGCTTCTGGCTCAAAAATCTGACGCGGCTGCCGCGGATTAGCTGAGATGCTAGTGAGCGGAACTGTGGCGAGATGGAGTAAACCCTCGAGTGAAGATTGAGAGTTATCCACAGGCGCTGAGGGAGGTGTGGATACCTCGCTGACCTGGTCTTTTACCTCTTTTAAGGAGGAGTTCTCCACCGGCTTACTCGGTGAAGAAGTAGGGATGAGCGCTCCAAGGCCGCGGCCCAGTCCGCCCTTCTTTCCACTCATGAATGGCTACTTCCTTTGATGTCGTTGGCGCGTTCGGCGATCTCTCTGGCAGCTGCCAGATAAGCCACTGCGCCAGGTGAGAGTGGGTCGTATGTCATCACAGTTTGACCATATGACGGCGCTTCTGAGAGTCGCACACTACGAGGGATTGCAGAGGTGAGCACCTCGGCCGGAAAGTGTGCCCGTACGTTCTCAGCCACGTCATTAGCGAGACGAGTTCGCCCATCAAACATTGTGAGGAGGATGGTAGAGAGATTGAGTCCTGGGTTGAGATGTTCAGTTACCAAGCGGACGGTGCCGAGTAATTGGGTGAGGCCTTCGAGTGCGTAATACTCGCATTGAATGGGAATGAGGAGTTCTTCAGCCGCAACTAGGGCGTTAAGAGTGAGTAATCCAAGGCTGGGAGGGCAATCAATAAAGACGTAATCGACTCGATTTCCAGCTGCTTCGCGGAGGGATAAATAGCTCTCCAAGAGGCGGCGGAGGCGATTTTCACGCGCCACCATAGGAACTAATTGAATCTCCGCGCCGGCAAGGTCAAGCGTTGCTGGCGCACACTCCAACCCATCAAATCCAGGCACTTTCACGATGACTTCAGCGAGTGGGCGAGACTCCACTAAGACTTCAAACATGCCAGGAATCGCCTCATCGTGGTGTTCCACACTGAGAGCGGTAGAGGCATTTCCTTGTGGATCTAAGTCAATGACG
>RGER01000200.1 GCA_009917815.1 Actinomycetota bacterium | reverse complement strand
AGGCCATAGATTGTTGAGTGCCGCTACGGCAACGCTTGCAGCGATGACCGACTCGACGAGTCTTGGTGACGGTTGAACGATGCCGAGCGTCGCCAGGGCGAGGGTGATCGAGTGCGCTGCCGTGAATGCAGTCACGACGCCCAAAGTTTCAAGCAGGGCTGGGCGGAAGTTCGTCGCGGGTCGCCATCCGCGCCAGTCGTGACGCATGACGGCAGGCAGCAGCAGTGCGGCTAAAAACAGCAGGTGGTCGAAGCCGATGCGAATGTGGTGAGCGCCGTCAAAGAAGATCGTGAGCAGACGCTCGGTGATCCGCGGTGCGGCACGTTGCAAAGACGAACTTTTGTTAGTGCCATCGGGTAGTAGTACGCGCGGCGGCAGGCCGGTGCGATCGTCGTCGATGAGTATGCCGCGATGGGTCGGGTCGGTCGTCGCGAAGAGCGAATATCGGAGATCGAGGGCGATCGGGTTCGTATCGCACTGCCATTGTCTTTTTAGTAAAAGGTAGGCGCCATCGCTCAAGCGTGTGATGTCCGGCGTAGGATTTGGGAGCGGTCCGCAGCGGCGACCATTCTGATCGCGCACATTATGTTCTGCCTCTCTTTCGTAGTGGTCACGGTAAAGGCACGCCTGGCTGGTATGGATCCACGATTAGAGCAAGCGGCTATGGATCTCTACGCAAATGAATGGCAGACGTTCCGCAGGATTACATTGCCCCTACTTGCACCGGGTATCGCCAGCGCCGCTTTGCTCTCTTTCTCGCTCTCTTTTGATGACTTCATTGTGACTAACTTCAATTCGGGTTCCACCGTAACTTTCCCCATGTTTGTGTGGGGCTCGGCGCAACGAGGCATCCCACCCCAAGTGAACGTGATTGGCGCCGGAGTCTTCCTGATCGCGCTCGCCATCGTGGTTATTGGCCAGATTGTTGGCGCCCGCAAGCGAAAGGCGCTGGCTGCCTGACCTGGGTTAGGATGGCTCCACAGTCTTAGTGAGGAGTCTTTATGTCCGGCGGTCCATCATTGCCCCAAGAGCGCAAACTTGTAACTTCTATTCCTGGACCTAAGTCCGCTGAACTCCTCAAGCGCCGTAGCGCCGCAGTGAGCGCTGGCCTCGGTGTGGGTATGCCAGTATTCGTTACTGCTGCTGGTGGCGGAGTGATTCAAGACGTCGACGGTAACTCCATCATCGATATGGGTGCAGGAATTGCGGTCGTTAACGTAGGCAACTCGGCAGATAAAGTTGTTGAGAATGTACAAACGCAGGTAGCTGCATTCACTCACACATGTTTCATGGTTGCTCCTTACATGGGTTACGTCGAAGTGTGTGAGCACCTCAATCGCCTCACGCCTGGCGATCACGAGAAGAAGAGCGCGCTCTTCAACTCGGGGGCAGAGGCGCTAGAGAACGCGGTCAAGATCGCGCGTATGTATACCAAGCGTCAGGCCGTTATTGTTTTTGAGCATGGTTACCACGGTCGCACCAATCTCACTATGGCGATGACCGCGAAGAACATGCCTTACAAGCAAGGTTTTGGTCCATTTGCTTCTGAGATTTATCGCATGCCAATGGCCTACCCCTACCGTTGGCTCACCGGCGAAGAGAACTGTGCCGCCGAGGCTCTAGAAGAATTTATTCACAAGGTGGAGAAGGAACTCGGACCAGAGAACGTGGCCGCCATCGTAATCGAACCAATTCAAGGCGAAGGTGGCTTCATCGTTCCGCCCAAGGGCTTCCTCCCCGGCTTAGCTGCGTTTGCAAAGAAACACGGAATTCTCTTTGTTGCTGACGAAGTACAAACTGGCTTCGCCCGGACCGGACAGATGTTTGCGTGTGAGGATGAGGGCGTTGTGCCAGATCTCATCACTACTGCTAAGGGCATTGCAGGTGGATTACCGCTCTCTGCTGTGACAGGACGCGCCGAAATCATGGATAGCGTTCATGTCGGTGGCTTGGGTGGAACATACGGCGGCTCCCCGATTGCATGTGCCGCTGCGCTGGGCGCGATCGAAACCATTGAAGAGCAAGATCTCGCGAGCCGAGCCAAGGTGCTCGGCGAGATTATGGTCACCTCTCTGCGAGAGATGCAGGCAAAGCACCCAGTAATCGGCGATGTTCGCGGACGCGGTGCCATGGTGGCTATCGAATTGGTCAAGCCAGGAACAAAGGATCCAAATCCGGATGCGGTTGCTCAAATCGTGAAGTACTGCACCGCTGAAGGAGTGCTTCTCCTCTCTGCAGGTACCTACGGAAACGTCCTTCGCTTCCTGCCACCACTTGTGATGCCCGAGCACTTACTCCGCGAAGCTCTTGAGATCATTGAAAAGGCAATTGCCTCGCTGATCTAGTCGGTCGAGAGAAGGTCGGGAGAGAGCATCGTGCGAATTATGCGAGCGCTTTGCGTGCTGGTGCTCTCCTTTGCGTTGATGAGTCCTGTCTCTGCCGCCTCCGCTCAGATCGGTGCCCTCTGCACCAAACTCGGAGCAAAAACCACGGTCAAGAGCCAACAACTTCTCTGCGTGCAGGTAGGTAAGAAGAAGATCTGGCAGGCGGTCAAGAAGGCGCCGACACTTCAGCCCATGCCGGCTGCAACACCGACTCCCACACCGACACCGACACCGACTCCCACACCGACACCGACACCAACACCCACACCGACACCAACTCCGACTCCGACACCAACGCCGACGCCGTCACCGACGCCGACACCGACACCGACACCGACACCAAC
>RGER01000199.1 GCA_009917815.1 Actinomycetota bacterium | reverse complement strand
GAGCGCCCCTCTCGTGGCGGGTTTTCTTGCGTCCATAAACTGCCGAACCTTTGTAAATACCCTACTGTACTCTGCACCCTCCAATTGCTTTCACGATATAACCTCTGGAAATAACGGAGGGATGTTTGCCGGCACCGGCTACGACAAAGCGACAGGTCGTGGAAGTATAAACGGTGCGAACCTTGGCCCTTATATTATTGCGGTGCCCGTCACAGGTGTTACACTGAATCAAACAACTGTGAATTTAATGGCGGGAGATATTCTGCAACTCACGGCCACAGTATTGCCTGCAAATGCTACTAACAAGGGTGTAACATGGTTTTCCTCCAATCCTTCTTGTGCTACTGTGGATTCTTCCGGACTTATTACAGCGGTGTCTGCGGGTTCTGCCACAATAACAGTGCGCACGGCTGATGGCAATATCATAGACACATGTGTAGTGACAGTCACAGGGACAATAGCCGTAACGAGTGTAAATTTAAATAAGACAACTGCTACAGTGGGTGTAGGTGCCAGCACACAATTAATTGCCACTGTTTTACCGACAATTGCCACTGATAAAACTGTGACTTGGTCATCTTCTAATACGGGCAAGGCTATCGTAAATGGGAGTGGTCTTATAACGGGAGTAGCCACTGGCTCTGCCACAATTACTGTAACAACGACCGATGGCTCATTCACAGCCACGTCTCTAGTAACCGTGGTAACTTCTGTCCCTGTATCAGGGGTGGGTCTAAATCAGAGTTCCGCCGTTTTAGCCACAGGTTCTACGCTTCAACTTACGGCGACTCTGTCTCCCACGAATTCCACAAATACCGGGCTTACTTGGTCATCGTCTAATACAGGAACTGCTACGGTGAATACGAGTGGTCTCGTTACAGGGGTAGGAGATGGTATAACAAATATCACCGTAACAACTGCGAGTGGATCTTTTACAGCTAGCTGTAGTGTCACAGTATATTCTGGATATTTTGTTCCCGTAACAGGGATTAACGTAACACCTACAACAAGGACGATTGAAGTCGGCGGAACAACACAACTAATAGCGACTGTATCTCCTGCTAACGCCACGAATAAATCATATTCATGGAGCACAAATTCCTTATCTGTTAGCGTGAATCAGAGTGGTTTAGTCACAGGCGTTTCTCCTGGACCTGCCACAGTCACTGCTACTACTCAGGATGGTTCGAAGACATCGAGTAGCTCAATCCTAGTAAACTCTCCTACGCTGATCATCATGAGACCCCCAACTACAACGGCCTTTGTTGGAACCCAAATAAATGGTGCAGACATAGATGCCACCATTACACGTGTTGGAATAACTGCCTCGGCAATAACATGGTCTTCTTCAAATCCATCTATCGCAACAGTTCCGTCAACTGGCTCTATAAGATCCACCACAGCGAATACAACAACCATACGTGTTCGTGTAACAGGAACGGGTAATGGAACAGCCACAATTACTGCAAACGCCAGTGCATATGGAGTATCAGGAACAAGCACTATTTTAATAAGAACCAGAGTACAAGGCATTACGCTAAATGCGAAACATGTAACTTTAACCAGTGGAGGAATATTCCAGGCCCTGGGGACAATATCTCCCCCTACGGCAAGTAATCAAGATCTAACTTGGACATCTTCTTCCGCTGCCGTGGCCACCGTAGATGCTGATGGCCTTATTACCGCTGTGCGAAACGGAACAACAACTATTCGTGCAACTACCGTGGATGGAAATAGATCGGCAACTCTCACTGTATCCGTAATAACTCCTGTAACAAGTGTGGGTCTAAATTTAGGAACACTAAGCATTATTCGCGGAGCAACTATGAGATTACTCGCAAGTGTTTCACCGCCTAATGCGTCCAATGTAGGTGTAACATGGTCTAGTTCGAATACTCGGGTGGCAAGCGTGACACCCGCAGGTGTTGTGCGCGCTGTAGGCGCGGGCACGGCTACCATCAGTGTGCAGACGAATAGTGGCGGTCTTACATCCACTTGCGTTGTTACGGTAATATAAAATTGAAGCCGGCCTTGGCCAACCAAGGAAGGTCCACCCAAGAAATGTCATCGGCGTTTGTTCGTGTTGTCACGGATACGGAGGCAGTGCCTTCGCCTCCGCCCCAACCTGCGCTCGTGACCGGCTACGAGCCTGACCGATTCCAGAAATTCGCCATTGAGGCCATTGAGGCCGGCGAGAACGTGCTCGTCACTGCGAAGACCGGCAGTGGTAAGACCTTCGTCGGCGAGTACCAGATCGCCAAGTCGCTAGCCAGGGGCGGACGCATCTTTTACACAACGCCCATCAAGTCTCTGACCAACCAGAAATTCCACGACCTGAAGAAGCTGTTTCCTGAGGCCTCTGTGGGAATTATGACCGGCGACATCAAATTCCGCCCGGATGCGCAGATCATTGTGATGACCACGGAGATTCTGCGCAACCTCTTGTTCAAGCGGGGCACGGCCACGGAAAAAATCGGGGTTGGCGCACTTATGACGCTGGACGGGCTGGATTCGGTGGTCTTTGACGAGGTCCATTACATCAATGACCCGGACCGTGGCCATGTCTGGGAGGAGACCCTCATGCTCTTACCGCCCACCATCAAACTCATCCTGCTGTCGGCCACGCTCAGCTCGCCATACGGGTTCGCCGAGTGGCTCGGAGAGCTCAAGAAGGTGCGTGTCTGGCTCATCAGCACTCTCTGGCGCGCCGTGCCCTTGGAGCACTGTGTTATGGCCGAAGGCAAGCCTGTCGGCGCACCAG
>RGER01000198.1 GCA_009917815.1 Actinomycetota bacterium | reverse complement strand
CGATTCCGCGTGATTAATTCACACCCTTCACTCTTGCCGGACTTTCCTGGGGCACACGCGGTGCGCGATGCGCTCGCTGCGGGGGCAAGCGAGAGCGGCTGCACAATTCACTGGGTCGATGAAGGCGTAGATACTGGAAAAGTGATCGCTCAACGGATCGTTGAAGTGATTCCGGGAGATACTGAGACTTCGCTGCACGAACGAATTAAAGTTGTGGAGCGTGAACTTCTAGTATCAGTAGTAGAAGCGCTCGTGAGGGGAGAATGAGATGGGTTCATCTCGCAGAAAGATCTCGCGCGCGCTCCTTAGCGTGTACAACAAAAATGGGTTGATTGATTTAGCGCGGGTGCTCAACGCGAATGGAGTAGAGATCGTTTCTACTGGTTCAACGGCGAAGCGAATTGCGGAAGCGGGCATTCCGGTAACGCCAGTTGAAGATGTCACTGGGTTTCCAGAGTGCCTCGATGGGCGAGTGAAGACGCTCCATCCAAAAATTCATGCCGGAATTCTGGCCAATCTTTCACTTGAGAACCACGTTGAACAATTGCAGGAAATGGGTATCACTCCTTTTGATCTTGTGGTGGTCAATCTCTATCCCTTTACGGAGACGGTGGCTTCGGGAGCATCAACCGTGGAATGTGTTGAGCAAATCGACATTGGCGGTCCCACAATGGTGCGCGCGGCGGCGAAGAATCATGGTTCGGTGGCAGTAGTTGTCTCTCCTTCTCAATACACCTGGCTAGCCGAGCGCATGGAACTCGGCGGCACAACCCTGGAAGAGCGCCAGCACCTCGCGGCAAAAGCCTTCTCCCACACAGCTGATTACGACGTGGCCGTGGCTTCTTGGCTAGGGAGCGTGCTCGCGCCGGGCGCTTCGGAATTTCCTGAATGGCTCGGGGCGACCTGGAATCTTCAAGCAAGTCTTCGCTACGGAGAGAATCCACATCAACATGCAGCGCTATATGAGAGCGCCGCGAGTGGCGGTGGATTAGCGGGTGCAGCTCAACTTCACGGCAAAGAGATGTCGTACAACAATTACGTCGACGCTGACGCAGCGTGGCGTGCGGTGTGGGATCACACGGACCCAGCTATTGCGATTATCAAACATACAAACCCGTGCGGTATTGCTTCAGGGAGTACGTTGCTTGCTGCATACGAGGCCGCCCATGCATGCGATCCACTCTCTGCTTTCGGCGGAATCATCGCTTCGAACCGGCTCTTCACCGCAGATGTGGCGATGGCTTGCCAAGATGTCTTCACCGAAGTGATCATCGCGCCTGAATTTGAAGAGCGGGCGCTTGCCATTCTCCGAGCCAAACCATCGGTTCGTATCTTGCAGGCAGCCCCTCCGCGCAAGGCAGGCGTTGACCTTCGGCCCATCTTAGGTGGCGCTCTCCTTCAGCATTCCGATCATAATCAAGCAGAAGGTGATCGCAGTAGTAATTGGAAATTAGTGAGCGGTGCACCGGCCGATGAAAGTACGTTGGCAGATTTGGAATTTGCCTGGCGATGTCTGCGCTCGGTCAAAAGTAATGCCATCGCGCTTGCTCATCATCGCGCCACCGTAGGAATTGGTATGGGACAAGTAAATCGAGTCGATTCGGCTCGCTTGGCAATCGCACGTGCGGGTGATCGAGCGCAGGGGAGCGTGGCGGCCAGTGATGCTTTCTTTCCCTTCGCGGATGGTTTAGAAATCTTGATTTCTGGTGGAGTCCGAGCCGTTGTGCAACCCGGTGGCAGCATGAGGGATGAAGAAGTGATCGCGCTCGCGCACTCACGAGGGATCACTATGTACTTCACGGGAGCCCGTCACTTCACGCATTAGTGCTCTCTGATCGGGCTCGGTAGGCTTTCGAATATGGATGCCACCGACAAGCAGAATGCTCGGTTGACTCCGCGCGCCCGCCTTATCGGTCTGACCTTGAGCGGGCTGGCGCTGCTCTCCTTGGCGCTGGGCTTTCTACGCACAGGCGGCCTCATTTTGACGCTCCTCTTGGCCTTGATGGCGTACTGGCGCTCCCGTCGAAAGATGGCCTGGTCACGCTCAAAGCGGGTCGATGTGGCCACACTCACGCTCTTAGCGGTCGGACTTGCGGCGGTGGCAGTCGCACTT
Source organism: Actinomycetota bacterium (assembly GCA_009917815.1). GTDB lineage: Bacteria > Actinomycetota > Actinomycetes > Nanopelagicales > Nanopelagicaceae. The sequence continues at coordinate 677 of RGER01000198.1, read as the reverse complement.
CCGCACGGGAAGTAATATCTTTACATCAAGATATTTTCTTAGAGCGCCCCAGGAGGGCAGATGAACGGCCATTTGAATGGAAAAGTCACCGTTGTTGGATCAGGGTTTTATGGATCAACAACCGCGCAACGTCTTGCCGAGTACAACGTCTTTAAGACAGTGGTGCTGACAGACATCGTCGAAGGCAAGCCTGAAGGGCTTGCGCTTGATCTCAATCAATCGCGTTCGGTTGAAGGTTTCGAAACCAAAGTAATCGGTGCCACTACTGGCATGGATGGATCCGGATACGAAGCCACCGCCGGTTCTGACGTTGTTGTCATCACCGCTGGTCTTCCACGTAAGCCAGGCATGAGCCGGATGGATCTATTAGAAACAAACGCGAAAATTGTCCGCGGAGTTGCCGAAAACATCGCTAAGCACAGCCCCAATGCAGTCATCATTGTGGTTTCTAACCCGCTTGATGAGATGACCGCACTTGCGCAAATTGCGTCGAAGTTCCCACACAATCGTGTGATGGGCCAAGCAGGCATGCTCGACACTGCGCGATTCACTCACTTTGTTGCTGAAGAACTCGGAGTTGCAGTCGGTGCAGTGAAGACGCTCACTTTGGGATCGCATGGTGACACCATGGTTCCGGTGCCAAGCCGTTGCACGGTAAATGGCAAGCCGCTCTCTGA
>RGER01000197.1 GCA_009917815.1 Actinomycetota bacterium | reverse complement strand
CAATCTTGCGAGCATTGCAACGAGTAAACCGTCGCGCCGCTTTTATTATCAGCGAACGTGACTTTCAACGAGCGGAAATTTTGTAATCACCACTTCGCTTACGCGCCCTCGCACATCTAGTGATAAATGATCTCCCACCGCAAAGTCAGAATCGACAAGAGCTAATCCGATTCCAACCTTAAGCGTCGGAGAGAAAGTTCCACTCGTAAGAACGCCTACCACATCCCCATTTGGACTTTTCAACTCCATTCCGGCCCGTGGAATTCCACGATCCAGTGAAGTGATTGCCCGCAGCACTCGCCTTGCGCCGGCTTCGCGTTCTGCAAGAAGTGCGCTGCGACCCCAGAAGTTCTCCTTCTTCCAGCCGACGGCCCAATTTGCGCTTGCCTGCACTGGTGAAATTTCAAGAGATAGTTCGTGTCCGTGTAAGGGGTATCCCATTTCGGTGCGCAACGTATCGCGAGCGCCAAGGCCGCATGGACGTCCCCCGTACTTGGTGGCGCTTTCACTCAACGCTTTCCAGAGTGTCAGGGCACCTTCAGAAGAAGGTAAGAGTTCGAACCCATATTCGCCGGTATACCCCGTGCGGCAGAGAATTAAGGAGATCGATTCGCCAGTAGGAGCACTCCAAGTTGCGTCCACGAAAGCCATGTACTCGAGTTCATGCGGGAGACCCAAGTCTTTCATCACATCAACTGCGCGTGGGCCTTGCACTGCAATCACTGCAAAATCGCGGTGCTGGTTGGTGACCGTAATTCCTGCTGGTGCTGCCAATTGAAGTCGGCGAACAACTTCGGTGGTATTGGATGCGTTCGGAATCAGGAAAACTTCTTCATCGCTGCGTAGATATTGAATGAGGTCATCGACTACGCCCCCGCTCTCGTCGCAACAGAGTGTGTATTGCGCCTCCCCGGCCTCGATGCGATCCAAGTCATTGGTGAAGCATGAATTAATAAATGCACGTGCGCCTGCTCCCACAACGAGAGCTTTACCAAGGTGGGAGACATCAAAGAGTCCCACTGCAGTTCGGACTGCTTGGTGTTCAGCGAGAACACCGCCACCGGTCGAGGCGGGGTACTCAATGGGCATCTCCCAGCCGCCGAAATCGGCCATCTTGGCACCCAGTGCAATATGCACCTCGTGCAAGGGAGAGTGGAGTAGTGGAAGAGGTGATTCGCTCATGAGTTCCAGCCTAGAGGGTTGTCGGGTTAGGCTCTCCTCATGACAACGATCTCTCTTGCACCTAAAAGTTCTATCGCTGGTTCCGGAAGCAGCCAAGCCCTCGTGATCGGCCTCGCTCAGAGCGAGAAGGGCCTCGTGTTAGAGCCGGGTACCGCTCAGATTGATGAGGCCGACCTCCTCGAAGCGCTCCACGATCTGGGCGCCACCGGCAGGAGCGATGAAGTCATTAAATTGCCGGGGACCACTTCCAAACTCCTTGTCATTACCGGTCTGGGAAAGCATCATGCCCGCGGTGCCTACCCACACGAAGTATTGCGTCGAGCCGCCGGAGCTGCCGCCCGCGCACTTGCCGGCGTGGAGAGCGCCGCCTTTTCACTCCCCTCTGCGAAATTGCCGGCCGTTGCCGCAATCGCTGAAGGTGCACTCCTCGGTGCCTACACATTTGATGACTTCCGCGGGTCGACTAAGAAAGATCGTAAGGCTCCCCTTGCTTCTGTCACGATCCTTTCGCCCCTTGCTGGTACTGCACCCGCGCGCAAAGTGATTGCTCGGGCCAGCGCCATTGCAGATGCCGTTCATCTCACTCGTAACTTGATCAACATGCCACCAAGCCATCTCACACCGATCTCATTTGTTGATCACATTCGTCCGCTGGCCAAGCGAGCGGGCGTCAAGGTCGAAGTACTCGATGAGGTGGCGCTTCGCAAAGGTGGTTATGGCGGAATTGTTGGTGTCGGACAAGGAAGCGCGAACCCTCCACGCCTCCTCCGTCTCACTTACACACCTACTCGTTCAAAAGCGCATCACGCCTATATTGGCAAAGGCATCACCTTTGATACGGGTGGAATTGCTTTAAAGCCAGCAGCGGGCATGGAAGCGATGAAGTCCGACATGAGTGGTGCCGCCGCTGTATGCGCAGCCATCATCGCCATTGCCGAACTTAAAATTCCCATCACCATCGACGCCTGGGCCGCGCTCGCGGAGAATATGCCCAGCGACACTGCCCAACGCCCGAGCGACGTCCTCACCACCTATGGCGGGCGCACGGTCGAAGTCCTCAACCCCGACGCTGAAGGACGTCTTGTACTCGCAGACGCCATGATGCGCGCTCAAGAAGTAGGCAATAAGGGAAAGAAGCGCCTCGATGCAATGGTCGACGTGGCCACGTTGACCGGCGCTCAAGAGGTAGCCCTCGGGAAGCGCACCAGCGCGATCATGGGAAACGACGAAGTATTGACGGAGGCTTTCTTAGCCGCCGCGGAGGAGGCCGGCGAGGCTTTCTGGCCGATGCCCCTGCCTGAGGAGCTCCGCGCCTCGCTCGACTCCCCAGTCGCCGATATCGCCAACATTGGAGATCGCTTCGGTGGCATGCTCACGGCCGGCCTCTTTCTGAAGGAGTTCGTCCAGGATGACCAGGCCTGGGCCCACCTTGATATCGCAGGTCCAGCCTTCAATACCGCCGCTCCACACGGTTACACGCCAGTCGGCGGAACCGGCGTGGCCGTTCGTACCCTGATCCGGCTGGCGGAAGCGTCCAGCGGGCGCTGAAATTGGTGGCAGGATTACCCCGTTAGTGGATATGCGAGAGATCTGGGAGTAACGAGTGGC
>RGER01000196.1 GCA_009917815.1 Actinomycetota bacterium | reverse complement strand
CTGACTGGTCACACGTATTTGTACGTGGAAAAGGAGATTCACATTCGTATTTATCGTCTGCCGTGCATGTGATCCAAGATAAAGTTAAAAGAAGCCCACAATTATTCTACAGAGTCATGATGAGCTGTCCCATCTGTATGGACGCAATTCTAGCTCGTGTAACAGGGGTGACGCAGACATCATGTGGACACAGCTTTCATTTTCAGTGTCTCGTGAGTTGGATGAGTGTAGGTACTCGCAAAACATGCCCCGTGTGTCGCGCAGAGCCTTCTGATAAGGAGAGAATTGTGTTAGAGGACTCTGTTGACGAGGACACAGTAGTAGCCAACAGCCTACTCATGCTAGGCCAGCTGGCTGCGGCCGACTCTTTGCTAAGCTAAGAGCTCTTTGTTAAAAATTGAAACGGGCTGGAGGCTGAAAGGGAAGGTCCCCGCCGAAACAAATGAAGCAGCAGAACCAGATGAACCGTGCCCTGACCCTTGAGCGCGCCCTCCCCGGAATTCCTGACCCTGCGTGGGTGGACGAGATGCGCCGCCAGGGAATTCCTCTGCCACCCCCCGCATTCTGGAGCCGCCCTGAGCCGCGCCTCCCCAGCCGTGTGTCGCGGCGCGGTCTGCCGTGCCCTGAGGTGTGGGACACGCACGAGCCCGAGGACGAGAACGACATGGACGGCTTCATCACCGTGAAGCCCAAGTGGCGCCGCCAGCGTCGCTCTGCGCACCAGCGTCGTGACTTCTAAATCGCTTCTTCACCACATATTCGCAAAAAAGGCCTCACGCCCGAGGCTCTTTTTTGCTCAGACAACTCAAAACACGGTGTTGTACACAGTGTTTTGAATACCGTCAAATGCCAAACTTAAGAACGCCAGATGGTATTTTTTCGTAAATAATATGAAGTGCTCACAACTGAGCGTAGCGAGGGGTTCTTAGATCAGCCTACACTTCACGTTAGTCTTTATAGGCGAAACACACCAACCGTGGTGGCACTTGCAAGTCTCACTAAAAAGGTTGCAGATGTATTCGCAGAAATAGTAGTCGCAGTCTCAATTGTGGTATTTGCCGTGGGATTTAGAGTAATAGTATTAGCACTCTTATTCACATACGTAAATCTAAAGGATGACCCAATAGTTGTACCAAGCACTGTAATAAGGTTTGCTGTGCTCGGAAGATTTAAATTCTGAGGGGCGGCCGGTGTTTGCACAATAATGGATCCAACCATATATGCATTGGTTACATTGCCACCCGTATCGGCGGGATTAGTAGTTAGTGTTAGAACACCGTTGTTTGTAATACCAATAACAGCTCTAAATTCATTAAAGAATGAAGAAGATACTAGCTTTTGCCTTCATCGGTTTTGATGCGGTTTCTAGTCCTGCAGACCAGACGAAGCATCAACAGCCTCCGTGGGGCTGTCCAGGAAATAGGGCTTATCCGTGTTAAAGGGGGCGAAGACGGGGCAGTTAGGGTCAATGAATCCCGCAACATTCGGAAAGACCGTCGTATCAATAACGCCCACCAGATAGCTGTATTCCACCGCCGTATTTACAGGGTGATTCAAGCTAGGATTCACACCCTTGATAAGTTTACGCCCGTTCTCGCGAAGAATACGGCCCTTGGGATTGTTTATATCTCCCGCCCTCGCAATGGCAAGGGCAAATATAGGCACTCCTAATGCTGTTGTGCCAGTCTTTGTATAGGTGAAAAACTGGTTGGTGAACACGCCCGTAGATACATATTGGCGTTGAGGCACAGGCTGTAAAGAAGCAGAAGCAGACGACATTATACTAGGGGAAAACATTTTTATATTTTCGGTAATGTTATAAAATTGAAACAAATCGTGAGCTCCATACATGGTCCCAATGGCACTTGACACGACTCGTCTGTTTACGAACTATGTGGATAAGGATCGCGATGCGGTCACTCTTCTCGTAGCCCAAGCCCTCCTGGCCCTTGCCGTAGAATCAGATCCAGTAACCAAACTCATCGAGCAATACCGTGAAGGGATTGCCGCTCCTTCCGTGGATTTCTTCTGCTATCCCAGTACTCGTCTGACCGCGAGCGGAGACACGGTGCTCCCTAGTCCATTCAAGCCCGGAGCAAAAATCCTGGTCAAACACCTCGCCTATATGGATGAGGCGCATGTGAGCCATCTTCTGCGCTACCCAACCACTCCCTTTGCCTTGAACAACCACAGCTTCCTACACATCCCCTTGCGTACCTTGCTCGGCAAGAGGTATCATACGATTGCCTTGCTTCAGGCCATGCTGGGCAAGGGTCTTCGGATTATTAAGAAGGAGCATCTTCACGAGCCTCTGCCGGACTACGGATATGATATTACCACCACGACCCTTTCCATTGTGTTTGATCCTAAGAATGCCTATATTCCCACGGCCATCTATATGCGCTGGCCGGGCGCGATCAATGTCCCCACGGCGCGTGTGGGTAATACGCCTGTGCCTATTTGGCCACCGCGCTTTAATACAGAAGCCATGGGTGACGCACATAGAGTGTATGCTGAGGAGTCTTGGGAAAGACACCATTAAAAATTGAAACAGGGGCTAGGGCATTTTTTATGTCCCCCTAAAACCCCTCCAGCAAATCGGACCCGATGTCCTCCCACCTTGACGAGCTTGTTGTGACTGAGTGCGCCGCGCCTGCGCCTTCCCCTACCTTGCAGGCGCCTGCCTCTGCATCTGCTTCGCTTGCCCCTGTAGGCAAGCAGACAATCCTCTGCTCTTGCGAGGCAGACGCAGAGGCCGTGTGTGACTGTGACTGTGTAAAAGGGGTTGGT
>RGER01000195.1 GCA_009917815.1 Actinomycetota bacterium | reverse complement strand
CACATGCAAACTCACGTTTCTGCACTCCTGCATCGCAATGCCCCATCATTGCTCCCGAGTGGGAAGATCCCAACGGCGTGCCAATTTCGGCGATCTTCTTCGGTGGTCGTCGCAAGACCACCATTCCGTTAGTTGTTGAAGCACGCGATTGGAACCATGGTGTATTCATGGGCGCCACGCTCTCTTCCGAAACTACGGCAGCAGCGGTTGGCGAACTCGGCGTTGTACGCCGCGATCCATTCGCCATGCTCCCCTTCATTGGTTACCACGTCGGTGATTACTTCAATCACTGGATCAACGTCGGTAAGGCTCACGATGCATCCAAGTTGCCGAAGATCTTCTACGTGAACTGGTTCCGTCGCGGTCGCGATGGTGGCTTCCTCTGGCCAGGATTCGGTGAGAACTCACGCGTTCTCAAGTGGGCTATCGAGCGCATCGAAGGCACCGCGGCCGCTATCGAGACACCCATTGGCCACGCTCCCACCATCGAATCACTCGATGTTGAAGGTCTTGGCCTCACCCGTGACGAACTTGAGCAAGCGCTCAATGTCGACCACGACGAGTGGGCCGCTGAGCTTCCTTTGATCGAAGAGTGGTTTAACAAGGTGGGCGACAAGATGCCCACCGTGCTCTGGACCGAACTCGACGGGCTTAAGTCGCGCCTCAACAAGTAACGCCTCAACACATAACTCAGCAGAGAGAAGTGGGAGTGCCATGCGCCGCTTGGATGCGATTACCTCCCCTGAGGTGATGCAACAAGAGTTAAACGCGCACGGGTATATCGCCGACCAAGGCCTGGCTACTGCGCTCTACATCGCCACGAAACTTCCACAACCGTTACTTCTTGAAGGTGAAGCGGGTGTAGGAAAAACAGAAGCGGCAAAAACTCTCGCAGATATATTGCACACGCCGTTACTACGTTTGCAATGTTACGAAGGCATTAATGCCTCCGAAGCTTTGTATGAATGGAACTATCCACGCCAACTTTTAGGAATTCGCGTAGCGGAAGCCGAAAAGAAGCCACTCACCGAAGAGTCACTCTTCACGCGCGATTATTTACTTGAGCGACCCCTCCTTCGCGCCATCGAGCATGAAGGTCCAGCACCGGCTGTATTACTTATCGACGAAGTCGATCGCGCGGATGAAGAATTTGAAGCTTTCCTGCTAGAACTACTTGCTGAAGGTTCAGTCACAATTCCAGAACTCGGAACTATTCACGCAAAGATTCCACCGATAGTCATTCTTACTTCTAATCGCACTCGGGATCTACACGACGCGTTGAAGCGTCGCTGTGTCTATCACTGGATTGATTATCCTAACGTTGAACAAGCAACAGAGATCGTGCGTTCGCGAGTTCCCGGAGCAAGTGCGCACCTGACCGCGCAAGTCGCTGAATCGGTCGCGCGTCTGCGTACTCTCGACGTTCAGAAGCCACCCGGCATCGCAGAAGCGATCGATTGGGTAAAGGCTGCTGCGATTCTTGGTTTAGAGGAGTTAACGAGTGAGACGCTGGAACGTACTCTCGGGAGCGTGCTCAAATATCGCGAAGATTATGAAGTCGCCCAAGAGAAGGGCTTTAAGTGGGTCGTAGGTGGCTGATTTAGCCGCTATTGCCGCCTCGCTTGGTGAGGTGCTGCATCGATCTGGAATCCCCGCTACACCCGAGCGCCAGGCGCGTTTTGCAGCTTCGGTAATCGATATCGCACCCGGAAGCCTCGATGAGCTCTACTGGATCGGCCGCGTCACCTTGGTCAGCGAGCGCGGTCAGATAGAGATCTACGACAAGGTCTTTGATCAAGTATTCCGCGGCATCATCGACTTCGATCAGTATTTACGTCAGAGCCAGAAGCCCATGCCGATGAATTCCAAACATGCTGATGAAAGTAAACCCGCTTCGCCAAGTACGGGCGATCGAAAGGACGGTAATGATTCTGCGGGCAGCGCGGCCACCCCAGGAGATGTCGCTGATGAAAGCGAATCGAGTGATGAACCCGCAATTCTTGCCGCAGTCAGTGAAACAGAATTGCTTCGTGATCGTAGTTTTGCAGAATGTTCTCAAGATGAATTGAACCTCATCGCGGCACTCGTTGCGAAACTTCCACTCGTCCCACCACGGCGTGCGAGTCGTCGGAGCGCGCGCAATAATCACGGAAACGAGTTGGATATGCGAGCCACGATTCGTACATCTCGATCTACAGGTGGTGATCCGATTCGTTTGGAGTTGAAAAAGAAGAAGGAGCGTCCTCGTCGTGTGGTGCTCATTGCGGATGTTTCCGGGTCGATGGAACCGTATGCGCGCGTGTATATGCACTTAATGCGCGGAGCTGTACAAGCTTTGCATGCTGAAGCGTTTGTTTTTGCAACACGTTTAACTAGGCTCACGCGTTTCATCGGACAAGGTAAACCCGATCAGGCATATGCGAAAGTGGCGGAGAATACGCCCGACTGGTCAGGTGGCACGCGAATCGGGAAAGCATTGCTTGCATTCGTGCGCGATCACGGACAACGAGGAGTGGCGCGAGGTGCGGTGGTGGTGATCGTCTCCGATGGTTGGGAGATCGATGATCCGCTCTATATCGAGCAGGCCATGTCGCGTCTCTCACGACTAGCTCATCACATCATTTGGGTGAATCCGCGAAAAGCCTCGGTAGATTACGAACCATTGGTGCGAGGGATGTCTGCGGCACTTCCTTACGTAGATACATTTGTGAGCGGTCATTCGTTGCGAGCTATCCAAGATGTCCTCGAGGCGATCCATCGGGCCACTGATTCCACCCAGATTCGTAGGCGCGCGGCATAAGCCTTCGATACTCTCTCGT
>RGER01000194.1 GCA_009917815.1 Actinomycetota bacterium | reverse complement strand
TACCACAGGCTTGTTGTTCTCATCTTTAGTTACACGCACTGAGAAGAGAGCAACCGAGCCACTCGGTTTCCCCAGATGTTCAGCCGCGTATTCCGGTAAGGCAATTGCCCGAATGGTTTCACTCGCTCTGCTGATCGTGATGCCAGCGGACTGAGTGAGCATGGAGTAGAGCGACTTCTCTCGCAACTCCGCTTGATCAAATTTATTAAAAAGCTCATCGGTGATAAAGCTGCGCTGAAGGATGAGAGGAACTCCATCAATGCTACGCAAACGCCAAATACAGACGTAGGGCGTATTGGCTGGAATATCCAACTGCGTTGTTACTTCAAGATCAGATTCCTTCATAGATACAACCTGCAAGAGTTCCGTCGTGAGCTCGCGATGCTGACTACTTACCTCGTCAGCAAAACTGGAGAGAAACTTAATTTGATAGCGAAAGGCTTCGCTACTGATGAATGTTCCGCTTCCACGCACTCCCGAAATCAAACCTTCGCTCTGCAACTCAGAGAGCGCCTGCTTGATGGTGAGAACGGCCACACCGTACTCCTGTGCCAATTCTTTCTGAGTAGGTAACTTGCCGGCGCCAGCAAACTCCCCGCCCAGAATTCGTGCGTGGATTTCGTCAGCAATAGAAAGATACTTTGGTCTTGTCTTCATCGCGTACGCCCAGTATTCCGATCGAAGATGCCGACGAGCGCGTTGTAGGTATCGACGTAAATCCCGTACTTTTCGTCGTAAAAGGCGCGCTTTGCTGGGTCAGGCGTGTACGTCGCAGAAATATGAACCAAAGAAGCGGCCCACTCCTCAAGATCACTTCGACCAGCGCCACCGGCGACCAAGGCAATGCCGCGAGCGCCGGTATCTAACTCATCAAGCACCTCAAGAGTGCGATTATGAATGTCTGCCTTGATCTGATTCCAGTACGTACTCTTAGCCCCACCGCCCGAGAGCCGAATCACTTTCACTTCGCCGCCAGCAGCGAGCTCGCAACCCTCACGAATTTGTCGGGCAGCAAAGGCCACACCCTCAAGAACAGCTTGCGCCATTTCACCAAAACCACTCTCCCGAGTCACGCCTAGAAAGACGCCTTGTGCGTTGGGATTCCAATGAGGTGCACGCTCCCCATCCAAGTGCGGAAGGAAGATGATGCGCGATGGATCCGAAGCTTGCGCCGCAGCCAACGTCTCATCAATGCTCTTGCCGTGCATCTGCGCAAACCAGGCAAGCGCGTCCGCGCCTGCTTGTGTTGGCCCAGCGTGGAGCGAGCGACCGCGTATCGCCGGAAAAGAAATGATCCCCGGAGTAGGAATTGATTTATCCCCCAGGACTGCGAGGATTTCTGAAGTGCCGCTCACTTCCATCGCAAGTGAGGCATCGAGTAATCCGGAGCCGTAGACGTTCCCCCAGGCATCCATCGTTCCCACTACGACTGGAATTCCAGCTGGAATCCCGAGCGATCCATTTGTTACCCCGGCGATGGAGTCGAATTTCTTCAGTGGAGGGTTAAGTTCAACGCCACCTTCCACCAGAGCGAGGACATCCGCGATGTACTCTCCGTCGCCACCGACGAGACCAATAGCGCTGAGTGGATCTGCAATCTGCACTCCGCATAGTGCTGCAATGACGTAATCCTTGGGCAAAAGCGCAGCAGCGGCTTGTGCGAACGCTGCTGAATCATTGCGTCGCCACCATTCGATGCGGCAGAGTGAAAAGGATGAATCGATTTTGAACGGTCCACCCCAGAGATCGATGCGCCTCTCTTCACTCATGCTGCCATCTAACTCATTCGCGATATCTGCACATCGCAAGTCTTTCCAGGTGATCGCAGTGGTGAGAGGTTGAGAATCCTTATCCACCAAGAGATGTGTGTTGACTTGCGAGCAAATTCCAATTGCAACCACTTCGGCATCGCTGCGCTTTTCGTTCAATGCATTCCACGCAGCCGTGACGGCACGAGTCCAATCGTGTGGATCTTGTTCTGCCCAGCCCGTATGTGGGCGATGCGTGGGATATGGGTACCCGACAGCGGCGAGAGTGCTTCCATCGTGCGCAGAGATCAGTAACGCCTTGATTGAGGTGGTACCGATATCGATACCAAGGAGTGCGCGCACCATTATTTCTTGGCCTCTTCACCTGATGCCTTGAGCGCGCGAGAGATCATCTGGAGATTATTGCGTAAACCTTCATTTCCATTCGCAAAAAGGGCATCAATGCAGGCAGTTCCTACGACCACTCCATCTGCCCCCGACTTCATGATGCGCGTGGCCGAAGGCGCATCGCTCACCCCAAACCCAGCCACCACGGGAACATGTGGGTTAATGGCGCGCATCCGCTCCACCAATAAACTCGGGTCTCCAGCCGCTGTAGTAGATCCGGTCTGCCCGGGGCGAGTGGGGACCATGATGTATCCCGTAGCCGCACGCGCCATCTTCTCGTCTTCTGCGGTGTACTCCCACGGCACGAAGACCGTCAGCGCCACCCCGAGTGCTGCGAGACGTTGATCAAAACCTTCAGGATGATGGCCGAGCATCAGCACACCATCGATGACGTCGGCTGCTACCCACTTTTCCAAGTCGGTGAAATCTGCATCCGCGTAACACATCCAGAGCAGGGCTGGACGTCGCTTAGCGGTGGGGAGCCATTCGGTCAGCACTTGCGCAATCATGTTGCCATCCGTACCAGCAGCGTGTGCGCGTTTCATCGAAGAGCCCATAGTGGCGCCATCCATATACGGATCGCCAGAAGGTAAACCGATTTCTAAAATATCAGCGCCACCCTCTAGATATGCATCGAGGATGACGCGGGAGAATTCTGGATCAC
>RGER01000193.1 GCA_009917815.1 Actinomycetota bacterium | reverse complement strand
GGAGAGCTCCAATTTAAACTAGGTGAGGCGTCTTTAGAGACGCTGGACGTTCGATTGCCGACGGCGAAGTTTGATGTGACGCTGTCTTTGGGACGTAAGGGAGACGGGTCTCTTGAGGGTATCTTTGAATATGATGCGTCGCTGTTTACTGAGCGGACGGTTCAATCTTGGATCGCGCAATTTAGTCGCTTGCTTGTAGCAGCAGTTGGGAATGAGGAGCGTCTTCTTAGTTCTGTGTCGCTGATTAGCACACAAGAACGCACACAAGTCGTCTCTACGTTTAATGATACGCAGAGAGAGATCCCCAATACGACGCTTCCTGATTTATTTGCGGTTCAGGTTGAGAAGACGCCTGAGGCGATCGCGCTCCTATTCGGGGATGCGGAGGTTAGTTACCGAGAGCTTGACGCGAGAGCCAATCAGCTTGCGCGCTATCTGATCGCAGAAAATATTGGTCCTGAAGATATCGTCGCGATCGCACTCGATCGATCAATTGAGATGGTTGTATCCCTGCTCGGCGTTCTCAAGAGTGGCGCTGCGTATCTGCCGCTTGATCCGGAATATCCAGTTGAGCGCCTTAACTTTATGCTCGCGGACAGCAACGCCAAGTGTCTGATTACAACAAGCGTGATTTATGAGCGGCTGTTGAGTGAGTTAGGTCAGAACTCAATTGATGGCGCGCCGCATCAGGGCGCTGATGTGAGGTCGTCAGTCTTCTCGTCATCTGTTGACTTTGGCGCAGACGCGTTCCCCGGCGCGCTATTGCTAGATGACGAGATTATTCAAACAGAACTCGCAACGCTCTCTAGCGCGTCAATCTCAGACAATGAGCGCGTCCAGCCACTCACCCCAGATAACCTCGCCTATGTCATCTACACTTCAGGAACAACTGGGAAGCCGAAGGGGGTGGGTATTCAGCATCGCAATGTTGTCAGCCTCGTTTTAGGCTGTTGCGCCCTCTATGATTTTAAATCGTCAGACGTTTGGACTTTATTCCATTCTTATGCCTTCGACTTTTCTGTCTGGGAGATTTGGGGACCTTTCTTAACCGGCTCCCGAACTGTTCTTGTTCCCCAAGAGATCCGGAAGTCTTTTTATGATTTTAGAACCTTGCTTGCTGAACAAGGTGTGACGGTTCTCAGTCAGACGCCCTCGAGTTTCTATCAACTAACCTCTGTTGAACGCGAACTTGGGGCCAATGGGCGTCCCTTATCTTTGAGATATGTCGTGTTTGGCTGCGAGGCGTTAGATCCCAAAAAACTCCTGATGTGGCCAAGCTCAGATAAAGAGCCTGGTCCTCAATTTAGAAACATGTATGGGATTACGGAAACGACCATACATGTGACGCATATTGATATAACGCGAGAGATTGCTGCGACGCAGTCAGGCAGCGTTATTGGTGGTCCGATACCTAATTGGCAGGCCTACATCCTCGACCCATCTCTTAATCCTTTACCGATTGGCTCTATAGGAGAACTTTATATAGCTGGTGCGGGATTAGCTCGTGGGTATTTGGGCAGAGCGGGTTTAACGAGTGAGCGTTTTATCGCCAATCCATTTAGCGCGCGTGGCGCGGCCTTTGGCGGGGCAGGTTCGCGAATGTATCGCACGGGGGATTTGGCTCGGTGGCGTGAGGATGGGAACCTTGAATATGTTGGTCGTGCGGATCATCAGGTAAAGATTCGCGGGTTCCGGATTGAGTTAGGGGAGATTGAGAGCGCGCTATCGCAGATAGATGGCGTTGGACAGGTTAGCGTTCAGGCAAGAGAGGTAGCGGGCGAGAAACGGCTTGTTGCTTACTTAGTTGGTCGTGGGACGAGACCTTTATCTACGGTATCCTCTTCCTCCTCTATATCGCTTCCTTCAAGTGCAGAGTTACGCGCAGCGTTATTGAGAACGCTACCGGATTATATGGTGCCGAGCGCATTTGTTGTGCTTGAGAAGCTTCCGTTGACGGCGAATGGGAAGCTTGACGTGAGAGCGCTTCCTGATCCTGAGGTTGTTGGGGAGGATGAGTATCGTGCGCCTGTAACGGCAACGGAAGTCTTATTATGTGATCTTTATGCGGATCTGACTGGAGCTCGTCGTGTAGGGTTGGATGATAGTTTTTTTGCGTTAGGCGGGGACAGTATTACGTCTATCCGGTTGGTTAGCCGTGCGCGCCAGGCGGGTATTGTGTTTAGTGTGCGGGATGTTTTTGCACATCCCACAGTTGGCGGTCTTGCGCCTGTTGCGCAGGCAAGCTTGGGTGCGGCTAAAGAGATAGCGGCTCCTTCTCCTGGTTATGTTGCGTTGACGCCGATAGAGCGACAGTTTTTGAGAGAAGGCGATCGGCTCGCGCGTTTTCATCAGGCAATTGCAGTTGAGGTTCCGGTAGGGATTACACGGGAGCATGTTGAGTCTGCGCTGAATGATCTTATTGCCCACCATGATGCGTTACGTTTACGCGTTGTCTTGGGTAAGTCCACCCAAGATTACGCTCACGCAATTGATGCCAGTGACGACACGGCGGCAATACGCGCTGATCTGAGTGTATCTGATGACGTGCTGCTCTGGTTGGACCCCCAGCATGCGTATCGGCTTAATCTTGATGTTTTAGATATTTCTCATTTATCGCAAGAAGTCGGTGCGATCCAGATCAAAGCGGCTGTGAGAGATTTGCCTGGACAATTGGCTCCATTACAGGGCCGTATGGTTGCTGGCGTCTGGGTTGAGCGTAGTAAGGCGGACAGTCGTCCTCTTTTGTTGCTAGCGATTCACCATTTGTCTGTTGATGGCGTATCATGGCGTATTCTTCTTGAAGATCTCGAACACAGGACGTCGGGTCGCGTC
>RGER01000192.1 GCA_009917815.1 Actinomycetota bacterium | reverse complement strand
CCAAACATAAGAAGGCCGTCATCGATGCGAGGCGCGGAAAGCTCTTTGCACGCCTTATCAAGAATATTGAAGTGGCTGCACGTACGGGTGGCGCTGACTTGGCTGGAAACCCCACACTCTTTGATGCAGTGCAAAAGGCAAAGAAGAATTCCGTACCGAGCGACAACATCGAGCGCGCTCTTAAGCGTGGCAGCGGAGAAGAAGTCGGCGGCGCCGATTACAAAACCATCATGTATGAGGGTTATGGTCCTGCCGGAGTTGCCCTCTTAATCGAATGTCTCACTGATAATCGCAATCGAGCCGCCACCGACGTCCGAGTTGCGGTAACACGCAATGGCGGCAACATGGCCGACCCGGGCTCAGTGGCATATCTCTTCAATCGGAAGGGCGTGATCCTGGTTCCGAAAGGATCCCTCTCGGAGGATGACGTTCTTCTTGCTGTTCTTGAGGCCGGCGCCGAAGAAGTAAATGACCTAGGCGACTCTTTTGAAGTCGTGAGCGAGGCGAGCGACATGGTTGCGGTTCGAACCGCACTCCAGGCCGCCGGGATTGATTACGACTCAGCTGACTCATCTTTCCTTCCCAGCGTCTCCATTCCCCTTGATGAAGAGAGCGCCCCGAAGGTATTTCAGCTCATTGAGGCTCTGGAGGAGGTTGATGACGTGCAGAACGTCTTCGCCAACTTCGACGTCTCCGATGAGCTCATGGCAGCCCTCGATCTGTAGGGCTAGCGGAGCCTGACTTTCCAGCAGACACGCCCGTCACCGCTAACGCGACGGGAACTCCTCCGATGGCGTACTCTTATCGAACAGATGTTCGGATAGGAGGCCACGATGCGTGTTCTTGCGCTCGATCCTGGCCTGACCAGGTGCGGAATTGCCGTTGTGGAGGGCGCTCCCGGCCGGCCTCCGGTGATGATTGCAGTAGATACTCTGCGTACCCCCGTGACCGCCGAATTGGCTGATCGCTTACTGGAGTTAGATACCCACTTCTCCACCTGGCTCGATCGCTACCAGCCAGATGCCGTAGCCATCGAGCGCGTCTTCTCTCAAGCGAACGTCACTAGTGCGATGGCCACTGCGCAAGCATCGGCCGTGCTGATGGTGGCGGCTAGTCGTCGGGGAATCCCCGTGACGCAACATACTCCGAGTGAAGTGAAAGCCGCGGTCACCGGAAATGGCCGAGCAGAGAAGGCTCAAGTAGGCACCATGGTGGCCAGACTCCTTGGTCTAGTTGCGATCCCAGCTCCCGCAGATTCGGCCGATGCTTTAGCTCTTGGCATTTGTCATATTTGGAGATCGCCTATGCGCACCACGGTAGTCGCCCGATGATTGCACTGTCCCGATGATTGCACTGTCCCGATGATTTCCACACTGCGCGGTCGAGTTGCTGCGATCAATATTGATTCCGCCGTTATCGAGATGGGTGGCTTCGGTGTGTCGGTTCACATCACGCCGGCAACTTCGAGTGCTCTTCATATAGGAAGTGAAGTCACGCTCGCCACTTCACTCGTGGTGCGCGAAGATTCCCTCACATTATTTGGTTTTCTTAACGATGATGAGCGGAGTGTTTTTGAGCTCTTGCAAACGGCAACAGGTGTGGGCCCTCGTTTAGCTCAAGCAATGCTCGGGGTGCACTCTCCCAATGCTCTTCGCATGGCGGTTGCTACAGAAGATTTCAAGACGTTGGAAATGGTTCCTGGTATTGGTCGAAAAGGTGCGCAACGCATCGTTTTGGAACTCAAGGATCGCATTGGTTCGCCCGATACGCACGCACTTCCACGAGTGGTGGGAGTCTCTTCGGCACCTTGGCGCACGCAAGTTCATGCAGCATTACTCTCTCTGGGTTTTGCCGCCCGCGAAGCTGCCGAAGCCATCGATGTGGTTGCCATGGAGATCGAAAGCGGCGAAGTAGATGCAAGTGAGACAGCCGCCTTGCTAAAGAGTGCTTTGCGGAGCCGTGGTCGTGGCTGACATGAATGCGATGACTCCAGGTGCTTCTATCGATGAACGTCACATCGAGTCGGCGCTGCGCCCTCGTTCACTTGATGAGTTTGTTGGACAGCATCGCGTGCGCCAACAACTCGATCTCGTTCTGAAGGCAGCCAAAGGTCGGTCGAGTACGCCCGACCATGTTCTCTTCTCTGGTCCACCAGGTTTAGGTAAGACGACTCTTGCCATGATCATGGCCGCAGAATTAGGTGCACCGCTTCGCATCACGAGCGGTCCCGCAATTGCACACGCAGGAGACCTAGCCGCACTGCTTTCATCCTTAGTCGAAGGGGAAGTGCTCTTTCTCGACGAAATCCACCGCATGGCTCGCCCTGCCGAAGAGATGCTCTACATGGCGATGGAGGATTTCCGGGTCGACGTCATCGTAGGTAAGGGACCGGGCGCAACTGCTATTCCGCTCGCGCTCCCTCGCTTTACCCTCGTTGGCGCCACTACGAGGGCTGGTCTACTCCCTGGGCCGCTCCGAGACCGTTTCGGATTCACTGCCCACCTCGATTTCTACGAGAGCAGCGAATTGGAGCAAGTGTTAGAGCGGAGCGCGCAGTTGCTCGCCATCACCGCCGAGAGTGCGGCATTGGCTGAGATTGCTCGACGATCGCGTGGCACCCCCCGGATCGCCAATCGCCTCTTGCGTCGGGTCCGTGATTACGCACAAGTGCATGACATTGCCGGGGTGACTCGTGTGGCCGCGGAGGCGGCACTTGAGGTCTACGAGGTCGACCAATTAGGTCTAGACCGGCTCGACTTGGGCGTACTTGATGCGTTGATCCGCAAATTTGGCGGGGGACCGGTCGGCCTCTCCACCTTGGCGCTCTCCGTAGGTGAGGAGATGGAGAC
>RGER01000191.1 GCA_009917815.1 Actinomycetota bacterium | reverse complement strand
CTCCTGGCCGTCATAGAATGTATTTGACGTAAATGCGGTATTTGCATACGGATACGGAATCGCAGAGCCCGTCAGATTCTGAATAGTAGCCGGAACAGCTGTGGGAAGTGCGTTGGAGAGCGCAGTAATATTCGCGAGAATAGCCGACAGATTGTTCCAATTGGAGTTTGTGTAAGAGGGGATATTATACGCAATAGCTGAATAATAGGAAGCCTTATTTGTCACGAGAGACTTCTGCATTTGATCAAATCCGGTCATCGTTGTATCAGTGCGTTTCACGAGCTGGGGACAATTGGAGAAGGTGTAATAGGTGCCGAGGAGAGAATCAAAGCCGAGATTCGCGTTGGAGTACGTGCCGACATTCGTGCGAAGGCAGATGGCAATGGCCTTTGTCGGATTCAAATAGTAGATCGACTTGGGATTGACATCGGCCGTGTAGTAGACCGCGAGCAGATGTATGTTGGAATTCGTACCAATAGCCGGATTTATGAAACTCGTCTTGAAAGTGATACGATCCATCGCCCATGTTCCTTGTGCGGGTATGAACATAAATCCGCAGACTCCTTCACCGAGGCGGAGAGCATTGTCTGCATTGGAGTCATAGGCGTAGCCTTTGATTTTTCCGCCGGTGGTTGTGTCCTTGTATGGTGTTATATAAGGTGATATGGAGTTATATGAATCCGTATAATTTTGTATATAGATGGGGGAGTTATAGTTGACTATCTTATATTGCCTGGCTACCACGGGAGTGGGGGTGTATTGCGATAACCCTCCTGGTGTGAGAATAACGTTGCAACCCAGATAGGTCTGTTTCATAGGATTGTAGGGCGCATTGTACTGGAATATGTAATTCGTAATGGGGTCAATGCGCACTCTGCTGGTGAAGTCAATGGGGAAAGTGGTACTATTGCAGCATGGCACGTAATCTGTCATGTCTGTGCTGATTCCGTTGCTGTCATATCCAATGGGTGTTGGTGGCTTGTACTGGATTTGATTGATGGGCTGATCGGGTGGTGTTCTGCCCCAGAGATTTGAGTCCACGGGCAGGTGAATATAGTCAGGGTCATTGTTCTTGGCCACTGCATAGTAGTTTAGATTGCACGCGGGAGGGAGAGTGGGATCAAAGTTTGAGCCATTGTCTAAGAGTGTCGTGGTTGAGCCATTCGGAAACCAGGGGATAATACGATACGTAGTAGCATCGGGAGATACGCCGACAGGGCGCAGAAGCACAAAGTAATTCTGGTTTGCGTAGGCGTTAAAGGAGAGAGTAGTTGTATTTGTCTGCTGGCTTATCAGGGTGCGCGTTTTGTAGTGGAGAGGATTTTCATTGCGTGCAGTTGCGAGATCGGCCGAGAGAGCAGCGATGTCGTGGTAGAAAAAGGCGTAGAGATCCGTGGCGAAAGGACCTGCCGCGCTTTCAAAGGTTATATTCAGGGGAAATTTGTATATATTGCTGGCAACTAAATCGGCAGAGGGGGTCTGTATAGAATAGCAAAAGCCGTTGGAATCTGCTAGAGTAATCGTATCGGCGTTCGTGTCCCACAGGCTTCGGGAAGCTGTGAGGCCAATGGCGAAATTGCTCGTTGTTCCTATCAAATTGGACCAGCCGTACATAGGCCGGAAATCAATGTTATAGGGGGTTATGTGTGCTATGGCCGTTGTAGTTGGCTGTGGGTAAGTGTATCCTGTGTCAAAGAGGGTGTAGCGGGGATCATCATTGGACAGATTCGCCTTGTTCCATGCGGGGTACCTGTAATTAATAGGACGAGGCATGGTCTCCACTTGGAGCGTCTGCCGGCACTTACTGCGGAACTGGAAGATCGTGTATTTTCCTGGCTGGATATCGGCAATAATGTCGCCGGCCGAACGGGTCGTGTCCGTATAAATGGTGAAATTGCACGAGTCAATAAAACGGGCGTCGGGCTGTTGGCTGAATTGTAGGTCAATGTTGTTTTTATAGATGTTATAGGGGAAGTTACTGCCTTCGGGGAATGCATTGGACCCTCCCATATTACGCTCAGGCCCTTCCGTGTCACCGAGATACGTCATGCGTGGCCAGAGCTTCGGGGGATCAGTGCGGAAGGCCGTCAGAATATCCACGGTATTCGTCTTCACTGGGTTGGCCGGGTCATAGGTGATTTTCACGCCCGAGGCGTCAAAGCCATTGTCAATGAGAATCGTATTGGTGAGCGTGGCGTAGTAGGCGCGACTGTATGTGCCATAGCTGACTGCGAAGTACGTGGCGAAATTGGACTGTATGATGTCGTACATTTGTTGGAGGATGCTCATGATCTGCGTGTTGGACAGTGCGAGGTTATTGTAGTCGGTCGAAGATATGCCGTATCTGGCGAGTTGCTGGGAGAGATAGCCGGCGTACTGGGTATTGAGGAGGGAGGCCAAGGAAGAATTCAGGCCGGAGCTTTGGATAATGACGCGGTTATTTGTGGTGTTATAGGAGCAGATGTATTGATTCACGAGCGAATACCGAAAAGTGTGCTGGAGGCGATAGGCATCGAGGGCTGTGGTATTTTGTTTGATCACCGTGGTGGCGATTACGTCGTCGATGCCTTGGAAAGAATAAATGAGATAGTTTATGGTTTCTTGGGCTGTGAGCCCTGACCCCGTATAGTCAAGGCTCGTGGCTACCTGGTCGGGATCCAAGATAAACTCCTTTAACACAGGATAGTAATACGCCACGGCCACTTCATCGGCTGCGAAATCCGCCTTATTTGCGTACTGTGATTGGAAATAGTAGGAGACAATTTGTGTCTTCGTGGGGCTCTGTACGTAGACCTTGCGCAGGGCGTCGTAATAGTTGTCGCCGGGGTAGTTGAAATTCAGCGAGTAGTCGCCGTTGATTTGGAAGCGGTATTGGAAATCG
>RGER01000020.1 GCA_009917815.1 Actinomycetota bacterium | reverse complement strand
CATCGCGAATACACCTTGTGGCCGACCCGCGCCTCGATACGGAATGACCAACACGGTATTTGTGAACAAAGAGGTGAATTCGACGCGGTAGGAGGCTGGCTTGTAGGGACCCAGCAACTGCGTCGAGGTAATCAGCGGAATAATGATTCCGTATGGTGTGTAAGCGCCATTATCGTGGAAGAAAGTAACATCTAACCCAAGAATGCGACCTTCGTCGTCAAAGCCCACCTCGATGTGATGCTCTTGCGCCCGCTCATGTGCGGACGAAATGAAATGCTCGCGGCGGTCTTCACTCCATTTCACCGGGCGATTCAGCTTCCGGGCCGCCCAGGGAACCAAAACTTCTTCTGGCCATGGGTGCATGATCTTGACGCCAAAACCGCCACCGACATCAGGGGCAATACACTCAACTTTTTGGAGTGGCAAGTCCAGCTTCGCGGCTACCGCCGCACGTACTCCCGTAGAGGTTTGCGTCGATGACCAAAGTCGCAACTCTTGCGAATCTTCCTCCCAGATGGCGTACACGCCTTTTCCCTCGAGCGGAGAGCATGCACTCCGTTCAATGAAGAGGTCAAGCGAGATCTTATGTGGCGCGGCGTTGATCATTGCGCGCGCGTCACCCACCTCCTTGACAGAGTGCGCGCTGACATTGTCTGGCACGCTGGCATGCACTGCATGATGGGCGGCTTTTGCGTTCTCGATACCCACGACTGGCTGCAAAACTTCGTAGGAAACCTTGATGAGTTCAACAACATCTTCAGCGATGTATCGATCCTCGGCGATAACCATCACAATCGCTTCACCTACGTGACGGACAAACTCGTTCGCAAGTGGATATCCGGTTCTCCCATTGAGCAGTGCGGGATGAGGAATGAGTAGTGGCAATGGTTCCGCAACCCGTCCTTCGAGGTCCTCATAGGTGTAGATCCCGATCAAACCTGGTACGTCGAGAGCGTCAGTCACATCGATCTCGAGAATCCGGGCCGAGGCGTGGGGGCTTCGTAAAAATGCCGCTGCCAGGGCATCGTGGCCAAGGTCGTCGAGATAACGGCCCTGGCCCGAGACTAAGCGAGGATCTTCTTTTCTCAAGATGGGTTCACCGAATGATTTAGTGGTCATCGCGCACCCCCGAATCAATCAGATCAGCAGCCCGAAGGACCGATTTGATGATGTTCTGATAACCCGTGCAGCGGCAGAGATTCCCGGCTATTGCTTCTCGGGCCTCTTCTTCTGTTGGGTGGGGGTTCTCTTTCAAGAATGCGTGGATCGTAGTGATAAATCCTGGCGTGCAGAAACCGCATTGCAAGCCATGAGACTCATGGAAAGCACGTTGTACGACACCCAAGGATCCATCGTTGTTGACCAAACCTTCGACGGTGGTGACCTCTGAACCGGAAACACTGACGGCAAAGATGAGGCATCCTCGTACCGGTTTACCGTCGAGCAAGACAGTACAAGCGCCACATACTCCGTGCTCGCACCCCACGTGAGTACCGGTGAGGCGAAGATCATGACGGAGGAAATCTGAAAGTAACCTGCGTGCAGGTACGCGGGCGCTCAATGGATTCCCGTTGACCGTGAGCTCCACAAGGAATAGCTCTTCGGGATTCATGATCTTCTCGATTCTGCATTGCTGCGGGCTTCGGTCAGCGCTTGAACGACAAGGGTCTTCACAAGTTGGCGACGATATTCGGCGGTGGCGTGAATGTCCGTATCAGGCTCTATCAGTGATTGAACTTTCTGGTCTAACTTCTCACTCTCGTCACACACATCGATAACATCAATCACTACGGGGGTGCCTGCTACTGAGAAAATCGCAATTGTTGCGGAGGTGATGAGGCCTCCATCAACGTGAACTAAGGCGCAGACCCCGGCGAGTGCGTAATCACCATGGCGACGGGCAATTTCGACGCATGAACTCCCCCAGGAGGATTCAAAGATCGGAAATGAGACGCCGGTAACAAACTCTCCGTGTAGTAACGACGATTCAAGCGGACCGACAAAAAATTCCTTGGCGGGAATATCGCGAACTCCCTGCGCGCTTGCGACGTGAATCCGAGCGCCTAGAAGTGCCGCAACAGCTGTGAGCTCCCCTGCAGGATCTGCGTGTGCGATGGATCCCACCGAAGTTCCACGGTTGCGAATGACTGGATGTGCCACATGGGTGAGCGCTTGCTGAAGAAGTGGAACATGAGCGCCTACCAAAGGATGAGTGAGAACCTCTTGGTGACGAGCGATCGCGCCGATCCAGAGTTCTGAACCGCGCACTTCGATACCTGCAAGTTCTGTGAGCCCGTTGATGTCGACCAAGACCTCGGGGGCGGCCAAGCGCATCGAAAGGAGTGGGGTGAGGCTCTGCCCACCCGCTAACACCTTGGAGTTCGAACGCTGAAGCGCTACGACGGCTTCGGGTATGGATGCTGGACGCACATACTGGAATCGAGAGGGCTTCATAGAACCATCATCTCCCTATTCCGCTAGAACCTGAGATGTGAATTATCGCCTAAGAATGGCAAAAAGCCAGGCGATAACGGACGAAAGGCGGGTGGATTTCTCCACCCGCCTTTCGCGCAGGCCCGATTCGCGAGAATCGCTCCCCCACTACTCAGTTCTAGCGGATCAGTGTTTAGCGCTTTACTTTCTTAGCCAGCATGTTGCAGAGGTGCCAGCCGATAACTGCTACCAAAGTACCGGCAGCAATTCCGGTGATCGAGAAGTCCTTGGTGAACTTCAGCGACACGTTGCCAACGCCAAGAATGATGGCCGCTGCGATGGGCACGAGGTTAACTGGGTTGCCGAAATCAACCTTGTTTTCGATCCAGATCTTCGCGCCGAGGATACCGATCATGCCGTAAAGCACGGTCGTCACACCACCGAGAACACCGCCAGGAACTGCATTGATGATGGCGCCAAACTTCGGGCAGAGTCCGAAGAGGATGGCGAATACGGCAGCGATGTAATACGCCAAGGTCGAGTAGACCTTGGTTGCAGCCATAACGCCGATATTTTCTGCGTATGTGGTGGTAGGCGAACCGCCAACGGCGCTGGTGACCATGGTTCCCACACCATCGCCAATGAGTGCGCGACCAAGGACGTCGTCAAGATTCTCGCCAGTCATTTCAGCAACAGCTTTCACGTGCCCGGTGTTCTCGGCGATAAGAGCGATCACTGCTGGAATCACCAAAAGAATGAACGAACCAGTAAAAGTTGGACCTGACATCGTAGGTAGACCGAACCAATCAGCGTTGCCCACACCAGCGAAATCAACGCGCTTGACGGCTGCCGCCAAAGGCTTCACAGGGTCTGCGCCAGAGAAGCGGTCATAACCTGTGATGCTCAAAACGTCCATGAGCCAAGCAATGATTACACCGACGATGAGGCCGAGGAAGACGGTGATACGCGAAAGGAAGCCACGGAAAACCACTGACATCACAAGGGTGGCTACCAAAGTAAGGAAGCCAAGCCACTCATCTTGATGCCAGTAAACGCCAGTCGCTACGGGAGCAAGGTTGAAACCGATCAACATAACAACTGCACCAGTCACTGCTGGAGGAAGCACCTTGCTCACAACAGCGCCACCGGCAAAGTGCACGATGAGACCGACGATGGCAAGAAGGAGTCCGGCGATAAGAATCGATCCGGTCACCTGTGCTGAGGTTCCGCCGCCAGCGCGGATGGCTGCAACGGCACCCACGAATGAAGCGGAAGTACCCAAGTAACTAGGTACCCGATTACCGACGATGATCAAGAAGAGCACCGTGGCTACACCTGACATCATGACGCTGAGGTTTGCATCCAAGCCCATGATGAGTGGGAAGACGAATGTGGCACCGAACATGGCCATAACGTGCTGTGCGCCAAGTCCGATCATACGTCCGTAGCTAAGGCGTTCGTTGGGCTTAACGACTTCGCCAGGTCCTGCGTTTGAGAGTGTCCATGCCATGATTACGCCCCCTCCTGAAGGGCACGGTATCTGGGGTTATCCAGAGACCACGGATTTGATCAGGGTCGAATCCGTTAAGGCTGGTTCTAAGTTAAAGGTGGCGGGAGGGGCTTGCTTTAACATATCCCTACAAAGGCTCAGCTATTTTTAGATGAATATAGATCGGCGTGTTGGCGCCCCACCATACGTTCCAATTTAAGAATGCGGTACCGGAGAGTGTTGTAATGGAAATGGAGAATGCGAGAGGTCTCCGCCACGTTGATATTTGTGTCGAGTAAGACTCCCAGGGTCTTGCGAAGATCCTCCGCCTCCGCATCTTCTCTGGTAGCCAACTCCCCCAATGTTTCATCGAGAAAAGAGCGGAGCTCCTCACTCTCTGGTACCAAACTAAGAATCCGGAAGACACCCAGCGTCTCGAAATCGGCCACGCTACCCGGCCCGTGGATACGACGTCCTACTCCCAATGCTTGCTTCGCTTGTCGATACCCTTCGGGAAGCGCCTCCACCGTTGCGGCCACTCGCGAAACTCCAGCATTGAAGCGGTGGCGTCCCCCGCCACCATCCCCCGAGAGGCCTACAGTCAAACTCTCTAAATATGCACGTGGACTCTGAACCGATGTGGCGGAGATGATGACCACTTCATGGGCGAATCCAACTATCGCGGCTTCAGGATCGACGGCACGCGTCACGCTTATCCAGGCCGCTGTAAAGCGATCGTGGGCCCTGCGATGCTCCTCAGGTGAGAGTTGAACCACCGGTTCAAGCGATGCCACGATCACTACTTGTTCGCGATTGAAATTCCAACCTAGTGCTTGTGCATAGACCCCAACTTGCTCGGGAGAACCAGCCTTCCCGGCGAAGACCTCGCGCAGAAAATCTCCCTGATACTTACTTTCCACTGCTGCAACCGCTTGCCGCTTGGTGATCGTCAAGGCGGCGACCGTCGCAGCTCTTTCCAGGATCATCAGATCTGAGTTGGAGAGGGCATGATCGCTGGACGCAACGATTCTTCCCAACTCATCAGCGCCTGACGAGATCGAAGCCACCGCTTGGTAGAGAACCAACTCTTCAGATGTCGTCTCTTGCAGCCCAAGTTTGAGTCGTTCGATCAACAATCTTCCGGAGGGATCAAACTGTGCCTGCATACTCGGCCGTTCAGCGCCGCTGGCAGCCAAGAGTCGCCCATCTGGCGTCACCGCGATGACGTGGGCTTCAATCACTTCAGCAACTTGCGAGACAACTTCAGCCAGTCCACCGCCTTGGAGGACCAAGTTGATTAGCGCTCGATGTACGTGATCACTCCTCTCCAGTACGGTGAGATTCTTTTCGAGAATGAGTGCAAGTCCCTCGTGGAGCAATTCATCAAAAGCTACATCTTCGGGGATGGTCAGAATCGGAAAGCCCAATTCATTCGATTCATGAATCATTTGGGCCGGAATCGCGTCGAGATATCTCCCCTGCTTGATCGCCAAGCCGACGGCGCCAGAGGAGGCGATCTCTGAAATGAAAGCATCCGAAGCCTCCCTCAGCGGATACCCGGTAGAGAGGAGAAATTCGTGCTCTTTAATCCATGGCGCGATGTCGGGAACTTCGATGACGTTGAGCCTGGCCACGATGGCATCGAGGCCGCGGGCGCCCGCCACCAGTTCCATCCCTCGCCAGCGCGGCAGTTGCATCAGCTCTCGAAGTGGGACGCCATGGCTGGCAACTCTCGGCAGTATCTGAGGCGAAAAGGCACTTCCCTTGGCAATCATCGACATGAGGTGAGGGTATCGGAGGCGCTAGCCTTGCGCTATGCCCGATCGTAGTGAGCCTTCTGCGCTGCTCTCTCAGTCGAGCGCTTCGAAGTTACTCCCTTTTCTTGGTTCAGAAACATTTGAATCCCTAGGGCAGAGCTCCAAGATCTCGTGGTGGCTGGGCGATTCTCACTCCTTTCTCACAATCGAAACTAGCGAGGCTTCGCCCTTGCCTACCTCACTACTCTTACCCACAACCCCGCAACGTCTCGTGCGCACTTCGCCGCACACGTGGCTCGTCGATGACTCACTCACTTCAGTGAGTCGTTTTTTACGCACGCCCTATGTAGCGCAAAGCACACTTGTCGCGCGGGCGTCTCGCTCCTTGGAGCAAACGCTGCTCAAGAAGATCGGATCCGGAAGTGGTCTCACTCCCGAGGGGGATGACGAGGTTGCAGGATTTCTTCTCGCCGCACGGGCGCTCGGCATCACGCACACTCTCGACGCATCGCTTTGGAGTGCCCGGCAGACTACGTCCTTCAGTAAGGCTCTCTTGAACGCGGCACTCTATGGGTTCGCCCTCTCTTCCGTAGTCGATGCAGTACACGAGATCGCACGTGGAAGTATTGATCCGCAGACTCGAGCTGCGGTCCTTGCCGTAGGACACTCCTCAGGCGCAGCCTTGCTCCGGGGGATAGAGATGGCAGCCCACTGTGTGAGGAGAGCGGCATGAAACGTATCGAAATCAGGCCGGGTTTCTATCGAGATTCAGTATCACTCATGCAAGTGAGTCAGCGCGCCGGGGTCGGCGTCAATGGTGCATTGGTGGCAATGGCAACACCTCTCAATATTGAACTTGCCGAGCAAATGGGTTTCACGCTCCCTGCAACAAGTGCCAACGATCTAATCATTGCAATCGATGCACCTACAGAGGAATCTCTTTTGCGCGCATTTGCTCTCGTCGAAGAGGTGCTTGAAGAGCAACTTCGAAAGAGCCGCGAACACTCCTCTGGTTCAGAAGTTGCCGCCGCTAGAACATTAGGACGAACTCATGGAGCAAACGTTGCGTTGATATCCGTTCCAGGGGAATTTGCCTTCATTGATGCAGTCGATGCGTTGGAAAATAATATGAACGTGATGATCTTCAGCGATAATGTCACAACCGAAGACGAAATCCATTTGAAAGAGCTCGCCAAGAGTCGTGACCTGCTAGTAATGGGTCCAGATTGCGGAACGGCGATCATTGGAGGCGTCGGACTGGGTTTTGCCAACGTCGTCACACCAGGAAACGTAGGGATCATCGCCGCCTCCGGGACAGGGGCACAACACCTCACCACTCTGCTCAACCACGCCGGGGTGGGTATCTCGCACTGCATTGGGCTCGGCGGACGCGACCTCTCGACCATTGTTGCTGGCCGTAGTGCAAAGCAAGCCTTGGAATTATTAGCGGCAGATATCAATACCGAGATCATTGTTTTCGTTTCCAAACCAGCCGCGCCTGAAGTAGCCCAATCCCTTCACGAGATTGCGAATCGAATGGCGAAGCCAGTGATTTTTGGGCTTCTCGGTTCAACTGGTTCAGATATCACCGAGACCGCGGAGAAAGTGCTCGACGAGTTAGGCGTGACAACACGTCCATGGAGGGACGAGAGCCATGCCTCTCTCACGGTGCAGGGTTCGCTTCGCGGCTTATTCGCCGGTGGCACTCTCTGCGACGAAGCGATGATCATTGCATCGAGGCGCGCGAATATGCCCATCTACTCCAATATCCCTCTCAAGAAAGAGTGGTACCTCGACCCATTCGGTGCCACTGACTCGCATGCCTTCATCGATTTTGGTGATGACGCTATGACCGTCGGAAGAGCCCATCCCATGATTGATTCGAAATTGCGAATAGAACGGCTTGCGAAAGAGATAGAAGATCCAGCGTGTGGGGTTATCTTGCTTGATGTTGTCTTGGGCCATGGCGCCACGGCGACACCAGGAGAAGAATTGGCAGCCACTATCTCAACAAGTACAAAACCCATCTATATATCTCTGATCGGCACCACCCTGGATCCGCAGAATTTCGAACGCCAAAGGTCCATACTCACGGAAGCGGGCGCATCGGTCTTTATGAGCAATGCTTACGCAACACATGCAGCACTAGACGCGTTAGGAGTCTCGCGATGAATACATTGCTGAATCACTCTTTAGCGGCCGCGACTGCCGGTGTCACTCTCCTCAATGACGCCCTGCGAAATCAAGGTGTACCCACGCAAGCCGTTGAGTGGACTCCACCCTTGGGGGGCAAGGATTTGCATGACGTGATGGCCGATAGTCGGAGAAGTGCGGCCAACGAATTGGCTCTATCACGAATGCTCAACAGTGGTGCCCTTCTCGTCGACGTCAAGCCAGCCTCCGAGGCTCTCAATCTAGGTCGCGGCGAATTCCTCCATGCCGGTCCGCCGATTGAGTGGGCAAGAGCATCTGGCCCCATGAGAGGCGCACTCATTGCTGCCTTGCTCTTCGAAAAGATGGCCACATCGGCGGAAGAAGCCGAACGGATTTTAGAGAAGAATGGTCTTTCGTTAGAGCCATGCCATCACCGTGGCGCGGTCGGCCCGATGGCTGGCGTCGTCACACCATCAATGTGGATGTTTGAACTTCTTGACCCGAGTACAGGTAATAAATCTTGGTGTTCGCTCAACGAGGGACTGGGAAAGGTTCTCCGCTATGGCGCTTACTCCCCCGAAGTTATTGAACGCCTCGACTGGATGCGCGATGTTCTTGGGCCACTGCTGCAATTAGGTGTGCGCGCGCGAGAAGAGCACATAGATATTCGGGCGATCATCTCCCAAATGATTCAGATGGGAGATGAGGGCCACAACCGCAACCGAGCTGGCACCTTAATGTTTCTCCGAGACCTGCTCCCTTTCATGATCGAGAGCGGCTCATCCACAGACGTCGCACGCACCGCTCGATTCATCGGGGGAAATGACCACTTCTTCCTCAACTTGGTGATGCCCGCGTGCAAATTGCAGATGCGCGCCGCCGAGAATATTCCAGGAAGTTCGCTCGTCACAGTGATGGCCCGCAACGGTACCGACTTCGGCATTCAGACTTCCGGCACCGGAGGGTGAGAATCCCACGTTCGGCATTCCAGTTTTGGAATTTCGCGGCGCCCCCACTGGGATCGATGTCACACGTGTCTTGCGCACCGGAATCTTGCCGCAGATCAATACTGGAATGGCCGGCAAGGTTGCTGGCACCGGTCAGGTTGGTGCGGGGCTAGTCACTCCACCGATGGAGGCTTTCACTGCGGCAATCGCCGGTTTAGCTAGGCGCGTTATCTAGCAAAGGAAGTGAACGCGATGCAATTTAGTCATATAACCCTCACGGTTAAAGATAAAGATGTAAGCGCAGAGTGGTACCAGCATCTCTTGGGGAAGGCCACCGTCACACCGCGTAATGGAGATGGGTGGAGTCGTTGGCGCCTCCAATGGCCATCTGGGCTTGTTATCGGATTAACCGAGAACAGAAAGACCGCTGACCATCAACGTTTTAATGAGGCGAACATTGGGCTTGATCACATTGGCATCGCCTGTCAAAGCGAGGCCGAGGTACGTGCATGGGCGATCAAAATTGACGCCTTGGGTTACACGCGCGGTCCGGTCGAAGATGTGTCGTACTGCTGGGCCGTCACCACTCGAGATCCCAGCGGGATCCCTCTCGAGTTCTTCTGCCTCAAGAACTAAGACGCAGGAGCTTCATCCAAATCTTCTAGCGAGGCCACATCATCGACCGGAATCAGTGCGCCGCCGACTGATAGGAAGTAAGGTTTAGCACCCTGGTCCGACCGCGTACTATCCATGAGTGCATCACTCAAATCACTGTGCAAAGTGTCGAAATGTTCACGCTTTAGCGAAACGGGTGGAGAGAAGACGCCATCCACACTTGCCGCCGCCGCACTTTCCGAAGAGTTGATGACTCTAGAGATTGCCCCTGAAGTCATACCGATCTGATCTACCAACAGGATGCAGACTTGCTCTGCACTCTCTGGGATAGCTTCAAGGCCACACAGCAACGAAGAAGCCTGCCCGCGACCCCACTCTCTATTCACAATCACGGTGGCATGAGGGACATCACCCACCCAGGCGCCAAGTACTACGAATACGGTGTCGCATCCGCCTTCTCGTAAGAGGCGGACTCCGCGATCAACTAAACGTTCGCCCTTATGAATGTAGGGCGCTTTTGGGTGTATAGGTCCCTTAGAGATAGAGAGCGAACGCGTACTGCCGCCCCAACGATGCGCGACGATTTCGGCAGCTATCGAGATGGCCGTCTCTTCAGGAGTGCGAGCACCCAGATCTAAGCCAATAGGTGAGTGCAATCTCGACACCTCTTCCTGCGTTAAACCCTCTTCCCTGAGTCGCGTCAAGCGATCCTCATGTGTGCGCCTGGAACCCATCGCACCCACATAAGAAGCGGGGGAACGTAGCGCTAACGCCAAGAGCGGGACATCGAACTTGGGATCGTGAGTGAGCACGCAAATCACCGCTCTTTGATCAATAGTTTGTGTCTCAAAGTACCGATGCGGCCAATCCACCACGATTTCATCAGCGTCGGGGAATCGCTTCTTTGTAGCGAAGAGCGGGCGCGCATCGCATACGGTGACCCTGAATCCAAGGAACTTACCTACGCGAGCAACAGATGAGGCAAAATCTATAGCACCGAATACCAACATTCTTGGTGGCGACGAGTAGGTCGAGACGAAGAGTTCAATATCTGCCAGCAAACGTTCTCCGTGATGCCCGTACTTCAAGAATCCTGTTTGTCCAGCCTCTAACATTCCTAGAACATCATCATGGACTGCGGCGTCCAAACGTGCTGATCCCAAGGAGCCGATCACGCAATCTCGGCCGATTGCAATGTGGGAACCTACTTGATCGCCCCCGGCTACGACAGTGACTACAGAGATAGCCTCCTCTGCTTCAATCTTTCCAATGATTTCCAGAAGTTCGGGCCAGGTGTCAGTGGAAATGCGTTCCGTGAATACGTCGAGGATTCCGCCACATGTAAGACCGACAGCGAAGGCCTCATCGTCGCTCACGCCGTACGTATCTAGCGAGGAAGGTGCCCCCGCAAGGCTCTGTTGTCCACGCTCGAATGCTGCACCTTCAACGCATCCACCACTGATGGAGCCCACCACTTCTCCAGAGGTAGTGACCATGAGTGCAGCGCCAGCT
This sequence comes from Actinomycetota bacterium, assembly GCA_009917815.1. Lineage (GTDB taxonomy): Bacteria > Actinomycetota > Actinomycetes > Nanopelagicales > Nanopelagicaceae. The sequence goes on along the minus strand of RGER01000020.1, from coordinate 6,222 downwards.
GAACGTGGTGCTGATTTCCAGGTGCGCACGACGGTTGCCAGCGCAACCGAATGGCCTTGAAGCAATTCACCCTTCAGCTCGCGGAGCACTTCTTTCATCTGGCAGCACGTTCGCTAAAGTCGGCAAGCGTGAATGTCGGTGACCAATATTCCTCGAGCGCCCAAGTTCCATAAATCATCCATGACTCGATTGGTCTCCTTTCGAGGCACCATCGCGCGCACTGCAGACCATCCAGATGAATGCAAAGGTGAAACCGTAGGCGATTCAATTCCGGGCGTAATCTTGCAAGCAGCTTCTACCAAATCGTTACTCACGTCATAATCCATGAGGACATACTGGCGCGCAATGATAACCCCTTGGAGGCGACGAATTAATGTCTCTAATGCTGGTGATTCAGTGCGACTGATAAGTACGGCTTCACTTTTAAAGATCGGTTCGCCAAAAATCTCTAACCCCGCCTGGCGCAGGGTAGTTCCAGTTGACACGACATCGGCTATCGCATCAGCTACACCGAGGCGCACGGATGTTTCGACAGCACCGTCGAGGCGCACAACTTGTGCACTGACGTTTTGCTCTTTCAAATACTTCTCCAGTAAAACCGGGTAGGCAGTGGCAATCCGCTTGCCGGTAAGTGAATCCATTGAAATAGTGGAGCCCGAAAGGGCCGCAAAGCGAAAAGTAGATGCCCCAAAATTGAGCGCTAAAATTTCTTGCGCTGGCGCATCCGAGTCGACGAGTAAGTCACGGCCAGTGATACCGGCATCCAACTCTCCAGAGCCCACGTAGAGAGCGATATCGCGCGGGCGGAGAAAATAGAACTCGACATCGTTTTCCGAATCGATCAGAATCAAGTCACGCGCATCACTTCGTTGGCGATAGCCAGCCTCACGCAACATTTCAGCCGCTGCGTCAGAGAGAGAGCCCTTATTGGGAACGGCAATACGCAACATGATCAGAGGACCTCGTAGATCTCTTCGATGGTGAGCCCTTTAGCCTTGGCCAGAACTTGGGCGTGATAGAGCAACTGGCTTATTTCTAGCGCTGCTTCTGACTTGGATTGATACTCCGCAGCCATCCACGCTTCTGCCGCTTCTTCAACCACCTTCTTGCCGATCTCGTGAATACCCGCAGCCAGCAGATGGCCGGTGTTCCCACTCTCCCCTGCTTCTTTGGCAGAGATCTCGGCCCAGAGTTGATCAAAGGTCTTCATAAGGCCAGTCTACGTGGGTCTTGTGAGGTGGGGCGGCTCATTAACCGCCCCACCGATCGAATCAGAACCAGAAGTAGAGTCCCACAAGAACGAGAACGAGTAGGAGACCGAGCGCTCGGAGGATCCGCGCCGGGCTCTTCACACTCGGGTCGTCGGTAGCCGAATCAGGCAGTCTCAACCACGAGGCAAAGCCCCAGATGACGAAGGCCCCATAAATCGCATAAAGAGCGGCTGACGGGTAGTAACCCGCCTTGAGTAGGAGTGGAACGCCGATGGCATCCACGCCGATCCAGACCAGCCAGAATTCCAGGTAACCACGAGCCATTCCGTAGGTCGCTAAAGCAGATCCGGTAAAGATCCAGGCATCAGGACCAGGGCCCCATGAACCGAGTGATTTAAGGATGAAGTACGAGGCTACGAAGAATGCAAGCGTCGCGGGACCGAGCACCCATTTTTCGCGAGTCGTTGTCCACCGCGGCACTACCGGAGCCTTGTCACCCTGTTGACGGCGCGCGTACCACATAGACCAGCCATAAATACTGACCGCAATAAAGAGCACCTGTCGACCCGCCTGGCCGTAGAGATCCTTAGCTTGCGGAGTATCAAAAACAGCGCCCAAAAATACGGTGAAGAGCAGTGCATTGCCGATGATTCCCACCGGCCAGGTCCATACCTTTCGACGCATTCCTAAAATCGCACCGGCAAGGCCAAAGAGATTTCCAATAATTTCACGCCACAGGATTGCCTTGCTACCAAAGTGCAACTCTGCACTAAAGAGCCAATGAAGTAGAGACATAAAACCTTTTCCTCTCGCAGTTGGAATCACGAGGGGATAACTCCCCGCGCTATCGATCCCGGGGAGGAACAGGGCATAGCCCTGCTCTTCTGTCCCTTTATCCGGACTTACACCGACCCCCGAAACACTAGTGGAGAGTCCGGCACGAAGGTACCGCCATCGAATCTGGACTACTCAGGGTGAGAGGCGTGGGCTTTCTCACGCAAAAGGCGCACCATGGCATCGGGATCCTCGGACCTAAATACGGCCGACCCGGCGACAAAGGTATCTGCACCAGCAGCGGCCGCTTCCCCGATGGTGTCGATCGAGACTCCCCCATCCACCTGGAGATAGATGCTCTTCTCATCGCCGATGAGGGCGCGCGTGCGGCGGACTTTCTCCATCATTTCATGCATAAAACTTTGACCCCCAAAACCCGGCTCGACAGTCATGATGAGCACCATGTCGGCCTGCGGAATTAAATCGGCGCAACTCTCAATGCTCGTTCCTGGCTTAAGTGCAAACGCTGCGCGAGCGCCACGCGCCTTGATCTCCTTAAGAGTAGAAGCAGGGTCCCGTGCAGCTTCAACATGGAAGGTCACACTGTCTACAAACTCTGCATAGCGTGGAGCCCAGAGATCGGGATCTTCAATCATGAGGTGCGCATCAAGTGTGAGAGAGGTGTGTGCCCGTATTGATTCAACGACGGCAATTCCAAAAGTAAGGTTAGGAACAAAATGACCATCCATCACATCCAGATGAACCATATCTGACGAAGGTATACGGGCGATCTCCTCGGCCAACCTGGAGAGGTCTGCATTGAGGATGCTCGGCGTAATTCGCATATCGAGAATCTACTAGTTAAGCCGACGAATATTCGCAAGAAACATGGCGTCCGTACCGTCGCGATGTGGCCAGAGTTGCAGACTCGTCCCTTGATAGGGTGCAGGAAGCTCAACGGCTTCAAAGGATTTGTCCCGCAATACGCGCTCGAGAACCCCTTGGGTCTCTGCAATATGCGGTGAGCAAGTCACGTAAGCGACCACACCTCCTGGACGCACGAGTGTGAGGGCCGAGAGAAGTAATCGCTCCTGCAACGGAACCAATCCGGCGAGATCGCGCAGGTTCTTCCGCCAGCGCGCTTCTGGCCGACGCCGAAGGGCCCCCAGCCCAGAACAAGGCGCATCGACGAGGACTCGATCAAATGAGGCGGCTGGGAGATCGATATCGGTGCCATCCATGACGCATACGTTCTCCGGATGAACCATGACATGTCGCACCAATTCCGCGCGATGGGGCGTTACTTCGTTCGCCGTAAGTTGCGCGCCCCGTTGCAAGCCAATCGCTTCCAGGAGCGCAGCTTTTCCACCAGGTCCTGCACAGAGATCGAGCCACCGGTCATCTTGCCCGGAAATGGGAATTTGAGTAGCCAGAAGGGCGACCAATTGCGAGCCTTCATCTTGCACACCTACTGCTCCGGTGTTGAGACCAGTGATCTGCTTGAGAGAACCAGACCAACGGTAAGCGTAGGGAGAGAGCGCGCCGGGGGTGGCACCAGCGGAGATCAACTCGCTCCCATCAGACCTGCCGGGGCGGGCGACGAGAGTGAGCGGCGCAGGCCGATTGTTCTCAGCGAGGACGAGTTCGCACTCCTCCCAACTGCCTAATGCGTCGCGATACGCATTGACGATCCATTCGGGGTGTGAGTAACGAATGGCAAGTGCTTCACTTCTAGTAGTTCCTTCGCAGAGCCGAGAGATCCACTCTTCAATCTCCCTCTCCGAAACGCGTCGAAGTAAGGCGTTAACAAATTTGGAACCTGATTGCCCGGATAGTTTGCGAGCAATATCGACACTGGTGTTGACTGCCGCATGGGGTGGGGTCCGCATTGACAACAATTGATGGCTACCGGCCCGGAGTACGGCGCGCACTTCGATATCCATTTCCATCATAGGCCGCGTTGAGACCGTATTGAGAATGCGATCATAGAGACCAAGCATGCGCAAAGTTCCATAGGTAAGTTCTGTCGCGAAAGCTGCGTCGCGCTCCTCTAAATCCCTGATCATGGGAGGAAGGATCAGGTTTGCATAAGCATCATCGCGCTCTACCTTGATGAGTGCGTCTACAACTGTCATACGCGTACGGTCGATACTCACTCAAACCTCTCGCCTGGTGAAGTCCGCGCCCCGCGCAACCAGTCCGCTACTGACATTTCACTCTTTCCGGCTGGGCGAACTCGGCAAATCTCCACCGAGCCAAAGGCGCACCCGATAAACAACTTGTTGGCTTCGACAAGTAATTCACCGAGCGATAACTCGGTGTGTATATCAGATTTCACAGCTTCTAGGACCGCGATCCGTTCGCCGCGGAAGGAAGCGAAAGCGAGCGGGTGAAATGCTCGTACCTGTCGCACGATTGCGTGAGCCGGTCTATCCCAGAGTATTCGATACTCTTCTTTGGAAACTTTGGGAGCATAGCTCACACCTTGTAACTCTTGCGGGTGTGAACGTAAGGACCCCTCGCTGATACCTTTGAGGACATCTCCAAGCAGAGGGATGCTTTGTAATGTAAGGGCACGAAGTAGATCATCGCTTCTCTCTCGCTCACCTATCTCACGAGTTACCGACCCAAATATGGGACCCGTATCCATGCCTTCGTCGAGCTGAAAAATTGTCACGCCTGTGATCTCATCACCGTTGAGAATTGCTCTTTGAACGGGAGCCGCTCCGCGAAGGTGCGGCAAGAGGGAGAAGTGAATATTGAGCCACCCATGCCGAGGAATGGATAGGACTTCGCTTGGCAGTAGTGCCCCGAAGGCAACCACGACACCGATGTCTGGCTCTTTCTCGGTGAGCCAATCGATGAGTTCTGGAGTTGATTGGGAAGTCTTAAAAGTGTCGATGGAGCTCTCCTGCGCCCATTGAGCTATTGGCGAGGGTTTCAACTCTCGCCCTCTACCTACCTGGGCATCCGGACGGGTGAGTACCCCCACCAACTCAGGAGCCAGGAACTTCGCTACCGGAAGACCCACTTCTGGTGTCCCAGCAAAAAGAATGCGCACTTAGAAAGGTCCTGAATGAGGTGAGACTTTAATCGTGGGAGCGCTTTCATTAAACCACTCTGATTCGCGGATGGCCTTCATCGCTTCTTTGCGCAGATTGGTATCAAGTCGATCGATAAAGAGAATGCCATCGAGATGATCAGTTTCATGTTGAATCGCACGCGCAAGCAATTCACTACCTTCAACAGTGATCGGATCCCCAAACATATTGAATCCCTTTGCAACAACTCTCATCGCGCGAGGGGTGTTGTAGAGCAACCCTGGAAATGAGAGACAACCTTCGTCTCCCTCCTGTTCGTCCTCGGAGAGATCAAGGGTCGGATTAATGAGATGACCTAACTCCTCATCGACATCCCAGACAAAGACTCGCAAACCTACCCCGATCTGAGGCGCGGCCAATCCGGCTCCTGGTGCATCCAACATCGTTTCCGTGAGGTCCTGAACCAATTTGCGTAACTCCTTGTCGTAATCAACGACAGGCGCGGCGGGAGTGGAGAGCACAGGATCGCCAAAGAGACGAACAGGTTGAATCGCCAAGTGAGGTCCTTTCCAATATCGAGCGAGCGCTCAGGGCTCCTAGTCTAAGCCCCGCACCCGCTCCAATTCACTCTGCGGCGCCGGCACGTAAGTGTTGCCAATCGGTCCATGGCGTAAGACGAGCATCGTGGAACCGTCGTGGGAGAAGACTGGCCCGTGATTGGTATCAGAACCGGCTGGATGTGACAGATAATCACCGGCTTTCATCACACCAAATGATGTGCTCATTGAGCCCGTGAGGATGAAGATTTCTTCACTAAAAGTATGCCACTCATCAAAGGGGCTATCCCATCCAGGTAAGACGCCCAATATGCCTGCTCCAAATTCGTCATGATCACCGAGCGGTTTGCGTGCGGCTCCAGCGGGGAGATCTTTGACGACTGCCGATCGCCATTGCGCGCTGTTGACATGGTTGATCACCGTTGGGGCTTGTGAAGGTGGCACTTGCGCGTCGTAGTTGCCCTCGACGGAGAGGAAGAGCTCGCTCTGGTACAAAACTTCCAATCGCGGAAAGACGCCACCTGGAAAGACTTCTAAAAAGAGTCCTTGAGCAAAGATCCCTTCTGAAGTTTGCACCTTCCCGGCAATGAGGTATGCGCGCACGTGGGCGCCCACATGATGTTCTTCTATGATTGCGCC
>RGER01000190.1 GCA_009917815.1 Actinomycetota bacterium | reverse complement strand
CGTGAAAAAATCTCGCTGGTGGGCGCAGTTTCAATCAGCTGACCTGGACCACCATCACTGAGGAAGAAGCCGGTGTAATCGGAGACGCGGGCAGCTTGCTGCATGTTATGTGTCACGATCACCACGATTACTGACTCGATTAAGTGACGGATGGTCTCTTCCACCTTCAAGGTGGAACCTGGATCGAGGGCAGAGCATGGTTCATCCATGAGGAGAACTTCTGGCTTTACCGCAAGTGCGCGTGCAATACAGAGGCGTTGCTGTTGACCACCGGAGAGCGAACCTCCGTGTGCACTCAGGCGATCCTTCACTTCATTCCAGAGCCCAGCGCGTTGCAAACACTCTTCGAGTAAATCTTCCTTGTGCGACGTCCTTAATTGCGCGAGCTTGAGGCCCGCAAGCACGTTCTCCGCAATTGTCATTGAAGGGAATGGATTTGGCTTCTGAAAAACCATGCCCACTTTCAATCGAATCTTGGTGACGTCGGTTCCGGGTTCGTAAATATCTTTGCCATCGAGAAGAACTTCGCCAGCCATTGCAGCACCTGGAATGAATTCGTGCATGCGGTTGAGCGTGCGCAAGAAAGTTGACTTGCCACAACCTGAAGGCCCGATCAATGCAGTGACCGTGCCAGCGGGAAAATCGAGATTCACATCTGCCAGTGCGTGATGCTTACCAAACCATGCATGCACGCCACGCGCCTCAAGGCCAGTGCCAAGCGCATGTGTGCCAGGGGCGGCATGGCCAGTAGCTATCGAAGCGAGTGAAGAGATCTCTGGTTGTGACACGGGTTCCTCCAGGTACGTCTTGGGCGCAATGTTAACTGAATTGGATGGGCTTTCAATCACTTCGGTCACTTCTTCTTTCCTGACGCAAGACGAGCGAGGACAAAGAGCACAAGGACCAAAATCATGAGCACTAGCGCTCCGGTCCAGGCACGATCAATCGCCACATTCAGGCCCGTTCGGAGCAAATTGAATGTGTAAAGCGGGAGCGCAGAGGTAGGCGCATCCATGGGATTGAGATGGGTGGTGGTACTTCCAAGGATCGTAAGAAGTAATGGAGCTGTCTCACCGGCAACCCGTGCAACACCCAAAATAATGGCGGTGATGATTCCACTTCGAGCGGCCGGAACAACCACCATGACGACCGTGCGCCATTGAGTGCCACCTAGAGCAACTCCTGCTTCGCGAAGATCGCGCGGAATGAGTTTAAGAACTTCTTCGGCGGTGCGTGCGACCGTAGGAAGCATCAGAATGGAGAGCGAAAGCGCGCCAGCAAATCCGGAGTAATGACCACCCGCGCCCACAATCAAAACGGAGTAAATAAAGAGCCCAGCCACGATCGATGGCACGCCACTCATCGCTTGCACGAGGAAACGAATGAGTCCTTCTGCACGACCCTTTACTTCAGTGAGATAGAGGGCAGTGAGTATTCCAATCGGAACACTGATAAGCGAAGCAATGGCCACAAGCATCAATGTGCCAAGGATGGCGTGCAGCGCTCCACCTTGATTGTAGGGGCCATCAGATTGGGCTACCGACATGTCCTGCGTAAAAGTATTGATACGCAGCGCGTGGTATCCACGCATGATGACGGTGAAGAAAATGCTAGCTACCGGAAGGAGTACAAGGCCTGCCGCGAGATAGATGAGAGTTGAAGCAATCGTGTTCCCGATCGCTTGCACTCCTTGCCGTAAAAAGGAGAGCACCACATTTCCCACCATGGCAACTACGATGAATGTAAGAACTAAACCAAGCTTTCCTTTTAACGGGGTAACTTGCACGATGATCGGTGTCAAAATCAGCGCAATAAGTATTGTCGACGCGTTGATAGCCACTTCGCGAGGAGACAATTTCCATGGCTTCTGTGGCGAAACTGCAGAGAAATCTCTGAATTCTAATTGTGGAGTCTGCGCGCTCATCTCAGTTTCCTGTCCGTGAGGTGCGCTTCACAATAAAGTTTGAGAGGAAGTTGATAATCAAAGTCACTACGAAAAGGACTAATCCGGCGGCCATCAAACCTTGGAGTTCAAGCTTTCCCGCTTCGCCAAACTTTGTGACGATCATCGAGGCTACCGAGCCACCTGCCGAGAAGAGAACCTGGAAGTTGGGATGGAAGTAGAGATTGAGTACCAAATAGACGGCCACGGTTTCACCCATCGCTCGACCCAGGCCGAGCATCGCGCCGCCAGCGATACCGCTTGATCCAAAAGGAAGTACGACCGCCTTAATCATGGTCCAGCGCGTGGCACCAAGTGCGTAGGCAGCTTGGATCCGATCAAGAGGCACTTGTGAAAATACTTCTCGTGAAATCGAGGTAACGATGGGGATGATCATGATGCTCAGGACAAGGCCCGCGATAAATGGTGAACGTTCGAAGATTGGGGCTTGCACATCAAGAAAGGGAATCCAACCAAAGTATTTGTGCAGCAACTTCGCCCAATAGATAGCGTGCGGCATCAGTACAAAGAAACCCCAAAGTCCGAAGATGACCGAAGGGATCGCGGCCATGAGGTCAATGATCATTGTGAGTAATTTCTTAAATTTGATAGGTAAGTAGTACTCCAGGAAGAGCGCCATGCCAACCGAAACCGGAAGAGCGATCACCAGCCCCACGAGTGCGGTAACGATCGTTCCGATGAGCATTGCGCCAATGCCGAGTACTGGTGCGATGCCATTATCGGGATCGCCCGAATCCCATTTGAACTCGGTAATAAACCCAAACCCAAAAGTCTTAAAAATATCAATACTGCGAGAGGCCAAGAAGAGGGCAATCAATCCGAGAACGACGAGGGATACAAATCCACCGGCAGTAACAACCCCTCGAAAAACTCGATCAGAGAAGCGGCGCGTAAGGATGATCTCGCGCGCTGGTGGGA
>RGER01000189.1 GCA_009917815.1 Actinomycetota bacterium | reverse complement strand
ACACCATCGCAAGGTGTAGCTATGCTCGTGATTCCATAACATCCTTCCGCCACCGCCGGATCAGTAGAAGAACTCGCTTGTCTTCCTTGAATCCACGCCTTGATTTGCGCCACCGTCCCTGAAAGTGCATCCGCCGGCAATCCATTCGTCCACCAAGTTCCTGCCGAAGAGCACCCCGCCTCCAAAACAATCTTCCTTTTACAGTCATCCGAATATGTTCCGGGCCCTTGACCAGTGCATTCATCCCTGAGGAGGGTATTCTCATTGGCTACCGTGGTAACATACGGCCCCTTTTTACAGTCATAGTATGCAATATTATTTCTTCCGTCGGAATAATCAATGAATGTAAAGGGAATCGTGCACGCAAGTCGCATCTTTTCTGCAGTCGTAGGCAAGGGATTCTTAGGAACCATTCGTTTTACACGTACATTTAGCCCTGACACAAAGAGACTGGGTGTACCAGTGCGCACAGAGTTTCCAGAATTCATATCATCGCGTAAAACCGCGTTATACAATTCCTGTAAATATATGGTGTCATCTGCATTTGTGCCTTTGAATAATCCGCCGACGAATGGTGCCGTGGCGCCGGCGGCTTGTATCGACAGTACAAACGAATCTCCTTCTTGCACGGCACTTTCTGCAGGGGCTCCTGTATATTTTGATAAATCCACAATAAGAGGGACATTCGACAAGGTCGCATTTATTACAGGAGTGGGCGAGCCTTTATACGTAATTGTCAGCCTACCACTGCCGACCAACTGTAGCTGTAAGTTTTGTATGGTACCATTGGGAGGGTGTTTTATGTAAGACCACACACTAGTATCTGCCATACATTTGCCACAGCTCTTATCTGGCACGTATTGCTGTTCGTTCTGACATTTCATACGGCCACTTGCTTCTGTGTACATGTCTGAATCAATGGCAAGTGTAGGAGGAGCAGAGTCATCATCTTGAGAAGTGGCTCCCCTACAGACAGCTCTTCCGAGGGACGGCATCGCGCGCGCATACTTGTAGTTATTAGCTGTCTTCCTCTGATTCGCACGATCTTTATCGGCCTTGTACACGAGGATACCTTGGGGACCATTGAAAGTAGTGCTGGGCGTGCCTGTGAATGCTCCAGCGCTCAGACAGACACCGCAGTTCTCGTTAAACTTGGGATCACCAAAGGGATTCGTTGTTACATCCTTTTCTTTACAGTACTTCTCAATTCCAAGCATACTCGTTTCGTCGGCTACGGGTATACTCAGTGGTACATCCATAGATGTAAACGCCTCTTTTGTAGAGCCACTCGGGTTATAATTCCCTGGAATAGACATGTATAAGCCACCCTCACTTGAGGGATGTTGTTGGTATGAATTTAATGCCACCATACTCATATCCGTGAGTTCTTTTCCCTTTGCAACAGGGATTCCAATCGGAGTTACAGGGGTCTGCTTAATATTTGTACCTAAGGACAACTGGTTTGTTCGTTGCTGATTGTGTAAGGTAGCAAGAGGATCTTTATCTACAAATGCCTCTATGCTATTTAAATAATAATAGATCATTACAATCGCTATGAGGACTGTAATAAGATAGATATGTTTCCTCGCCATTCTAACATGGGGGCATAGTTTATTATAAATTATCCGGGCGGATCACACTCGTAGAATCTAGGTCGCGGGTGATTACACGGAGCGCAATCTGGACTTGGTGGCTTTGGTTGAGAAGACGGCCCGCGTTGAGGCTCGTATTTTTTAGGTATTCTGTCAATGATCCAGCAGATGCAGAGCCAGCACTCGCATCTGCAGTACCTGCAAGCGCAAGCGTGAGAAGAGAACCTGTGGTAGGATCATTGAACTTTCCGCGAACCACCAGACAATTGCAGTAGCCCTGTTTATTTGCTCCGAGAGTCAGAGCATTTGATACAAAACAGCCGGTGTCCACCACTATAAAACCGGAAGAGGCCGTCAGATGATTCGTTAGATCAGCAATCTGGTTTATCACAGAACCCGTTGGTGCAGTGCTCCAGGTGAGATTTTGTATCATTATGCGATCACCCTTTGACACAGTATACGTATTGAAGTATTTGCTCGATACAATTAAATAATATGCGGCCGAAGTGTTAAGTTCTACAGTACTATCATACCCATAAGGCATTGTTGTCGTGGCCGCCAACTCCTTGGAAGAACGGATCTGCGTAATATCGAGCGTATCGGGGACTGTACTGAGAAGACTTCCATCGGGCCGTTCAAAACGGAAGGAGAGGCGCTGTAGAGTTGTTAAAGGGGTCGGTGCATATACCTTCTGGCATTTCAAGAACTTGGGAATCATCGCGAAATACCCTCTCGCCATGTCATTGGTCGTGTCGTAGATCCAGTTGGCGTCGTACTGGAGAACGCCGAAAGATGCATTCAAGCCCAGGTTTGTGCCATAGGTATTGGTGTCCAGCTCAGGGATACGCACCTGGATATAGGGGAAAGAGAGGATGTTCATGTTATAGGGGGAGTCATAGGCGAAGGATGTACCATTATAAGTGCGTGTCACCACACTGTCCAACGACTCTCCGGGCATGATCGCCTTAACGAGCTCAATGCGCACAATATTGCGGAACTTGGCCGTGCTGGCCGGTGTGAGGCGAAGGCCGGTGGATGTGTTATTGGGATTGAAGGCCACGCTGAAATTGTACCTCGTCTCGGTGGATACCTCAGATGCCCAGTCGCGGTCGCCACTGTACACGAACAAGTTGAGCTCCGTCTCCTTGTATTCAATGGTGCTCGGCTCTCGCGTGATGATCATTTGCTGGCGCGTGGGCACAGCCGGCTCCTCGTAGGTCTGGCGTGTCCTGTCCAGATTCTGGGTGTTTCCGAGAAGGAGGGCACGCATATCGGGAGGTTCGCGTAGGGCAACAAGTTGGCTACCAGCAGAGGCACG
>RGER01000188.1 GCA_009917815.1 Actinomycetota bacterium | reverse complement strand
CATGAACGAGTGGTAGCTCTGGGAGATTCGGTTACTTTTGGAGTGGGGGATGACGGCCCGAACTTTATAGGTCCGGGCTGGGGAGCCCGAGTGGCTCATCAATTAAATGCCTCGAGATTTCTCAACCTATCTAATCTGGGAGCGCGAGTGCGCCAACTATCCGAGAGTCAACTCCCTGCGGCTCTCGCCTTCAGACCCACGATTTCCATCATCAGTATCGGTGGAAACGACATTCTGCGTTCTAGATTTAATCCAGCTGAGGTCGAATGCCATCTTGAAAAAGTAGTCATTTCGCTAAAGATGATTGGCAGCGAAGTCGTTCTTTTAAAAATTCCCGATCCTAAGAAAACAGCACCTGGCCCTCGAATGCTCAGAGAAGCGTTAAGTGAGAGGCGTAGTGCTTTAGCAGAACTAATAAACAGAGTCGGCACTTGTACTAATACTCCAATCATTCAAGTGCCTGATGAAGAAGCGGCTTTTCGTCGGGAGATTTGGCATATTGATCGAATGCATCCAAGCGCTCAAGGGCATCAACTTTTGGCTGATAGGACTTTAGTGGCTCTGGGAAGAACTGAGGTTCGGGCCGGCATTTCGAGCATTCAAGAGATCAGTAGGAGTGAGGCAGTCAAGTGGTTTGCGAGTGCTGCTTTGATGTGGTTTGTAAAACGCAGCGTTGACTTACTCCCCACACTTTTTTGGTTAGCAATCAAGTTTAGGTTCCGCCAAATTTTCATTGACAAACTAACGAAGCGACATTCCGTTCTATATCTAGCGCCAGTTGATGCTCGAGCATCGTCAGAACTCGAGAGGCGTACAGCCGCTTAAATACGCTCTTGCAAGGTAATTCGATTGCGGCCGAGAATTATGTGCCCAAAGAAGCCGATGAGGAGTGCGGCAATGATTCCAAGGTTTGCATAGGCCCAGGGACCGTTCTTTCCACCAAATATCCAGAGTAGATAACCTTGCCAACTCAGCCAGCCTGCAAAGGTATTGGTGACTAAGCCCCATCCGGCAGCTGTCCCAATTACCATCAGGGCGATACTCGTCGTATTCCAAGATCCATAGCGACCTTGTGGATCAAAGAGATCACTCTCGTGGTAATCACGCTTCCGCATCACGACATCTGCGACAAAGATTGCTGACCAGACTGCGATGGGAACGCCGAGCGTAATCAGGAAGCCTTGAAATGGTCCGAAGAAGTTGGGCGCGAACCAAACGATATAAATAGTGCCAAGCAACATGATGACACCATCGATGCTGGCTGCTTGGTGGCGTTTGATGGGGACGCCAAGCGAGACGAGGGTGATTCCAGATGAGTAGAGATCAAGAATTGCCCCGCCGATGAGCCCGAGGATGGCTACTACAGCAAAGGGAATTAAGTACCAGGTGGGAAGTAGCGTGGTGAGGGCACCGATGGGATCTGCAGCGATCGCGCTTCCTAACTCTGGACTACTTCCTGCCAAAAGAGATCCGTAGATCACCAGGATGACGGGTACTAACGAGGCACCAAAGATTGTCCAACCGATGACTCCGCGGCCGGAAACAGTGCGGGGTAAGTAGCGTGAGTAATCTGCCGCGCTATTAACCCATCCAAGTCCAATCCCAGTAATTGCAAATATCATCGCTCCCACAAAACCTTGTACATTGCCATCTTTCATTGTGGTGATTGCATGCCAGTTCACATGATTAATGGTCAGAGCGATATATCCAATAGTCAGTAGGGCGGTAGCTGAGGTGATCCACACCTGCATCTTCATAATAACTTTGAAGCCAAGAACGCCACCAAATATGGTGAGTGATGCAGCGATTATAAATCCGAGTACATATGCGAAGTTATCGTTGATGTTTGCGAAATGAGTAAGGACTGTCTTTGTAGCCAAAGTAGCAAGTGCAACGAGGACTGTCTCCCATCCTACAAATATTAAGTAGGAGAGAATTCCAGGGACGATATTTCCCCTTACGCCGAAGGAGGCGCGAGAAAGAGTCATAGTCGGTGCAGAAGAACGTTTCCCCGCTAAAGAACTTACGCCAACTAATGCAAAGGAGAGAACTGTTCCCACTAGACCAGCAAATGTTGCTTGCCAGAAAGAAATGCCAAATCCCAGGAGAAATGATCCATATGAGAGGGCAAGGAGTGAGACGTTGGCGGCACACCATGGCCAGAAGAGCGAACTAGCCGTTCCACGTCGCTCGCTGGCATCGATAAAATTAATGCCGTTCCGTTCAATGCGTTGAGAACTTGTCACTTGCCCACCTCGCTCTCAGTAAAGTCGTAACGAATGGTACAGAATCTCACGTTCCACCTTAGAACGAATGGTCACTATACTTTCGTTTCATGCGCCGCCTGGGATTACTGATCGTATTTGTGCTGATCGGACAGGGTTTATTAATCCCCTCAAGTGCATCTGCATCTATAGATTTTTGGAAGATTAATAGTAAGAACTTCTTCTCAGATACTGCAGGCTTTGCATCGCCGGGATCTGTGATGCCCGGTGAATTGGTGGACCTTTACGTCACCTGCCCGAAGGGTACTTTCACTATTGCCGCCTATCGGATGGGCTATTACGACGGAGCTGAGGCGCAAGAGTATTGGCGATCCGACCCCCTTGCTTGTATTCAGCAAAGTGCTCAGAGTATTGATCCCAAGACACATATGAGTGAGAGTAGATGGAAGGTAAGCACCTCTCTTGATACTTCAATTCTTGATCCAGGATTCTATTTACTAAAGATCGTTGCCTCGAACGGACACGAAGCATTTATGCCCCTGGTGATCAGAGAGGCAGATCTCACGTCGCGAGTAGTCATCTCGATACCGACGTTTACGAGTCTGGCGTACAACTCGTGGAAGGGGGCCTCTGCTTATCGTGGGACTAAAGGGTTCATCGATCGAGCACGCGTTCTTTCATTTGA
>RGER01000187.1 GCA_009917815.1 Actinomycetota bacterium | reverse complement strand
AGGCACTCCAGAAGAGATGATTGCGATCAATGCTTTTAATGATGAGTTGCGCGCAAATGGGCAGTGGATTTTCGCAGGTGGACTCTCCTCTCCTGAAAATGGGAATGTCATCGATAACCGTGACGATGCACAAATCGCCACAGGTAAACCACTTTTTGAGGCTCGCGAAAATTACAGTGGCTTTTGGCTGATCGAAGCTGCCGATCTAGAGACGGCGCAGCGGCTTGCCTTTGCTGGGTCAAAGGCTTGCAACCGTAAGGTGGAATTACGTCCGCTCCTCTGATATCACCCTCGAGCAGGCGTCAAGCCAAGTAGGATTCGGGCATGAAAATGCACTCTGCGGTCGTGATTATCCCGACCTTCAATGAGGCGCAAAATCTTGAAAATCTGCTTCCGCAATTGCTCGCACTTGAACTCGATATTTTAATCGTAGATGACTCTTCCAGCGATGGCACAGTTGCGGTTGCCGAACGAATCGATAGCGGTTCTGATCGCATCTCGATACTTTCAAGGCCTTCGAAGATGGGCCTAGGTAGCGCCTACATTCAAGGTTTTCGTCGTTCTCTTGGCGAGGGATACGAATCGCTGATTCAAATGGATGCTGACGGTTCCCACCGAGTGACCGACTTAAAGAAGATGATGGCAGTAGAAGCGAATGAGCCAAGCCGAGATCTATTCATTGGTGCACGTTGGGTGCCAGGAGGACATGTCGAAAATTGGTCGAAGCATCGCGAAATTCTCTCCAGAGGAGCCAACCGCTACTCAAAATTCGTTCTTGGAACTCAAGTGAACGATATGACAGCCGGATTTCGTATTTACCGTGCGCACTTGTTAAGAAGGATGAATCTCGACGGCATTAGTTCGCAAGGTTATAGCTTTCAGATAGAAATGACTCGTGAAGCTTTGCGTGTAGGTGCCCAAATTCGCGAAGTTCCGATCACTTTCATCGAACGCACGTTAGGTAAAAGTAAAATGAGTTCAGAAATCGTTCTCGAAGCCATGGTGAAAGTAACTAAATGGGGGATATCCCGAGTGGTTTCGCGCTTGCGTGAGAGGTTTAAGCGCTAAGCAGTTTAAGCGTCAATGAGCTGGAGCGGGGCACCTTCTACGCACCACATCATGAAGGAGCGCCTGCCAACGAATGGCCCTGAGTTCATGATGTGAATTTCGGTGCACTCAAAGCCGCCGTCAGCGGTAATTCGTGAGTGCACCGCATCAAGTTCATTGCAAGTAAAAGTGACCAACGCGGTGCCGCCAGGCGTGCGTCCTCGAGTGATACCTGCGCTGGGATGAAGTTTCTCCTCTGGGTGTCCTTGCAACTCGATCGCTCCGCCGCCAGTGCCTAGCCCTCCGCTCTTGCAGAAAACCATGCGGATGAGGTGATCATTACTTAATCCCCAACCCACATGAAAGGGTCCCGAAGTCAGTTCCACATCCATGAGACGTGGCATTTGTAGAATTTCGAGAAGTAAATGCCGTCCCCGTTCGTACTCCGTGGTGCGAAGGTGCATCTCAAAGGTGCGACCAACGCTCGCTGAAGTACTTGGAAAATCTCGGCCATCTGGTTGTGAGACTGCTTGTGTCAGCATCACATGGTTGCCCCATGGCATGAGCCAGCAGGCAGAGCGATGCACATTACTGTTCTGTTCAGAGAAGTCTGCATTAAACGGTGCGATCACTTCAATCACTCCAGGGAAAGCCTTGATGCGGCGAGCAGCCTCATCTAATTCCGAGGTGACGACTTCGATGGAATCCCACCCTCGCGGAAAACCTGGATGTTTCGCTCGAGCGGTGCCCGTGAAGATCACCACTTGACCGGTTGATTCACCAGGGCCGGTGAGTAGTGCCCACGCACGTGACTCTTCTTGGCCAAAGAGGTCGGAGAATTCGCTCGCTTGGTCTCCCTGATCTATTAGGTCGTACTCCATTGCATGTAAAAAGAAGTCGAGCGCGCTATCGAGATCGCCCACTTCGATCCAAGTTGCTTTGAGTGCTTGCAGATAAGGACTTACTTCGTTGACGCCTGATCTGCTCATCGCTCTCCCTCGTTCAATTACTTGCCTGCTTCTTTCTCGAATCTCTCAAATGCCCAGAAATCAATGTCATCTAAATTGATCGGGGTGAAGCCCCGTGACTCTAACGCGTCGATGAGTTGAGCGCGATGCTCGGTTGCGTGATGGACGGCCTGCGCGAGTAAAGTGGAACGAAGATTCTGCCAGCTCTTCTCATCTTCCTTGATCGTAAGAAAATCATCTGGTAACTCGGATTGTGACAGGATGGCTGCATCAAACTCAGCAAGCGTCCGTGCCAGCGCTGGAACGTCGGCAATTACTGACGGCGTGGGGACTTCACTCCACATCGCGCCAGTCAGGCAATACACATACCAATCAGCTCCCGAAACGATGTGTTGAAGGATGCGCCTAGCGCTCCATTCAGGATTGACCATGTACGCGTCAAGTGCTCCATCCGGAAGACCCTGGAGAGAGTCGTACACCCGTTGGTTTGCCCACGCCATGTGGCGCAACGCACGGCTAGAAGTCGCTGACATGGAATAAAGATAGAGCATGGCTCTCGCCTAGTTCATGGAAAGGTGTCGGTTTTCCCAATCCTCTACGCTAGGAAGATGGCAAAGAAGCACTCTGGGGATTTTGGCAATGCCAAAGGCCAAATAAATCCTGACACGTATGCCGCCCTTGATGGCGAGTGGAGAGCCATTGGACTCGCTGCCCCAGCGCGCCGAGCACTTGTAAATGCAAAACTGATGAAGGTATCTGATTTGCGAAAAATTAGATTAGAAGAGTTGCAAAATTTACACGGAATGGGCAAGAGCGCGATAGCTCGAATCAAAGTAGTCATGGCCGGAAAGAAGATCACTTTCAAGCCCTAGCAATTCGCACTTTCTCGCGCAAAAAAGCACATAAATTTATTACTCCTTCAGAT
>RGER01000186.1 GCA_009917815.1 Actinomycetota bacterium | reverse complement strand
GAAGTCACAGGCGACTTATTTCTGCTGCGGCGAGCGCTAGTCGGTCTGCTTGGCGTGGCCGTTTGCCATGGGGCTGGTGGCTATATTTTGCTAATGCTCTACGAGGCCTGTGGAAACACGATCATAGAAGTAACTTATGGAGAAAATGTATGCGTTGATGACGCATCGCAATCTGGTGAATCGGTCGCCACATTCGCGGACGCAGACGTGGCAAAAGCTGAAATAGATCTGAAGGTCGCTGAACTGGTTGCGAAAACTCATCAAGGAACATTGTCGGTACTCAGGCGCCGCACTCGCAATGTGCCGGGAACGACGCTTCGATTGGAGATTCCTTTGAAGACAGGTTTTCATTCAAAAATGCGCCCTGATCATCCGATTGACCCGCTGAGCGCCGTCCCCCCGAACCAAGCCGCTTAAGTGGTGCGCCCGCGATAAATTCTCCTGTCGCAAGAGCATTCGGGCAAGAACGTAGACGATTAATCATGCCCCCTATCGTTGCCATGTTATTTCTTCGCCACCTGTGTCGTGGTGCCTTTGCCGAAAATATTATTTGATCGATTGGCGAGGTTCTGGCAACTGCCTGCTCATCGCAACTCCGACTATGGGCATTTGCTTTGGGGAAGCTAGTCGCAAAGTCCGTTTGGGGCCTTGTTCTTGGTTCGGATGCTTGCGTTAGTAGGCTGAAGAGCCCTCCTGGCGCGAACTATAATTTGCCAATTTCATCCCCGAAAAGTCGCTCGCGAGCGATAGCGCACACCCTCGGGTGAATTCCAGGAGAAGTGAATTGCCAGCGTTAGAGTTGATCGCAAATCAGTCGTTGCTTCCACTGGGGAGGGGAAGGCTGCCATGGAGCAAGATTGCTGCTGCCACGGGCGCGGTTGTAGTCGGGCTATGCATATGGATTATCGTAGACAGTCTGCTCACTCCCCTGCTGGCGCTAGGATTGAACTACACCGGGAAGCTGTCGAAAGGACTTCAATATCTCCTGACTGCCCCATCCTTCCTGCTCGGGGCTATGATTTGGTATCTGCGCATGGCAAGGCGAACCGCATGTCCTTTCTGCTCTAAGGCCTTTGCACTCCATAAAACGCGGGAAGAAACGACCTGCTCATTCCATGAATGGAAAGTCGACGAGCAGAGGGCGGGGACGTTGCGGTTGTACGAAACAAAAGAGCGCTGGCAACCCTACAAATGTGGATCGTGCGGTATGACCTGCTCCCCTGAAACGCCCCCGATTTTGGGTTAGGGTTCTGTTCTCCATGAAGGAGACGGACGATGCGTAAGAGCAGGTTCACGGAAGAGCAGATCATCGGGATCTTGAAGGAGCACCAGGCCGGTCTTTCGGCTGCCGAGGTGTGCCGTAAACACGGCGTCAGCGACGCCACGTTCTACAAGTGGCGCTCCAAATTCGGCGGTATGGAGGTCTCCGACGCCCGCAAGCTGAAGGGTCTCGAAGAGGAGAACCGGAAGCTGAAGAAGCTTCTGGCTGAGTAGATGGTGGATAACGCCACACTCAAGGAGATGCTGACAAAAAACTTCTAACGCCCAGGTTACGGAGAGCGGCTGTGAGCTGGGCGATCCGGGAGAAGGACTACTCTCAACGCAAGGCGTGTGCGTTGGTGGGGCTGGAACCGAAGACGTTCCGGTACACCTCGACGCGGCCTGACGATGAGCCGATCCGGTGCCGTCTGCGGGAGCTTGCGTCCCAACGCCGGCGGTTCGGCTATCGGCGCCTTGGGCTCTTGCTCAGCAGGGAAGGCATCGTGCTGAACCATAAGAAGCTCTATCGGCTCTACCGCGAGGAACGGCTGATGGTGCGTAAGCGTGGTGGTCGCAAGCGCGCCCTCGGCACAAGATCGCCGATGGCGTTGCCCCAGGGGCCGAATCAGCGATGGTCCCTGGACTTCGTCAGCGATGCCCTGGCTAACGGCCGCCGCTTCCGCATCCTGGTGGTCGTCGATGACTTTACGCGGGAGTGTCTGACTCTGGTGGTCGATAACTCGCTGTCGGGAATCAGGGTGGCACGGGAGCTTGACCGGATCACCGAGTTCCGCGGCCATCCCTGCATGGTCGTTAGCGACAACGGCACCGAACTGACCTCGCACGCCATCCTGGCTTGGCAGGAGGAGCATCACGTGGAGTGGCACTACATTGCACCGGGCAAGCCAATGCAGAATGGCTTCGTTGAATCATTCAACGGTCGGCTGCGCGACGAGTACCTCAACGAGCATCTGTTCACCAATCTGCCGGAGGCCCGCCGGCTGATCGAAGCCTGGAGGACCGACTACAACACCAACCGACCACACACGAGCCTCGGAGGGCTCACACCAATCGAGTTCGCAACCCGCCCTACAGAGGGGCAAAACCTGAACAGAATCTCCTCATAAACGAGGGCATCACGGGGAGCAGGTCACTTGGTAATCGGCATCGAGAGGACTTCTTGAAAGTCCCCGGTCACGGATAGCCGGACCTTCTTAGTCTTTGTTTTGGGCTTTGCCTGGCCCTTCTTCTTACCTGCCATCGTTTGCCTCCAATTTCGGTGGTGCCATCGATGGTATTTAGGGCGTTTGATGCTTGCCTCTTACTCCTCGATCCATTTCAACGATTTAGTCTTCGCCGACGAATTATAGCCTGAGTTTTTTGTCAGCTCTTTTGCGGCCGCTATATTAGAAGTATGGCCATAGAAGCTCTCGAGCATAGCGACCGACGTTCCCATATTCCTGGCCAAGACGAACTGATGAACTCCTTCCATCAGTCTGAACGTGGCGTAGGTATGGCGAAGGGAATAGATCGTTCGCCGCTGGCCGTGAGTATCGAGTTCGACCTTGGCCGCTTTGAGCAAGGCGGTGAAAGACTTTTTGAAAGACTGAACTGGTCTACCGTCTTTGTGGCAGAAAACGAGACTATCGAGCGGTGGGGCCTTTCCATCTAGCTCCTTCCGTCTCAGCTCCAGAATTCGAGCAAAGTAT
>RGER01000185.1 GCA_009917815.1 Actinomycetota bacterium | reverse complement strand
GAACCTACTCCGCGCGGTCCGTACTGCGGAGCCATCGGATGGGTGCACGGGCAGCGGGGCGAACTCGCTGTAGGAATTCGCACATTTTGGAGCGATGGTGATCGCAGACAACTCAAATTCGGGACCGGGGCCGGAATTACGTGGGGGAGTGATCCTGGCGGTGAATGGCGAGAAACAGAGTTGAAGGCAGCCAGGCTGATCGCATTGGCCAGTGGTAACGAAGTAGCCTCGCTCTCGTGAAGGTTTACATCAACGGCGAGTTTCGTGACGCAAATGAGCCAGCATTACTTGTCTCTGATCATGGCTTCACTGTCGGCGATGCCGTCTTCGAAACGATCAAGACCATTGATTCCGTTCCCTATGCACTCACACGCCATCTCGAGCGCCTCAGTCGAAGTGCCGCGGGCCTGGGGCTGCCCATGCCCCCCAACGATCTCGGTGTAGCGATCGGCGAATTGTTAACAGTTGAGCCGTTGAAGGGGCTCGGACGAATCCGCGTGACGTGGAGCGGTGGTCCTGGCCCTGCCGGATCGCTCCGTGCCCATCCCCTTGAACCCACTCTGGTTATTTCACACACGTCAGCGCCTACGCCTGCTCTTCGTGCGCGAGTGGTCACTGTTCCGTATCCGAGAAATGAACGATCACCACTCTCTGGTATCAAGAGCACTTCGTATGCGGAAAACGTGCTTGCGCTTTCGTATGCCCGCGGACGCGGGGGAGACGAAGCGATCTTCGCCGATACGCAAGGCCGTCTAGCCGAAGGCAGCGGATCAAACATCATTATTTTTGACGGTATCAATTTCATCACTCCTTCACTCGATTGCGGCGTCCTTGCAGGTACGGCCCGCGGATTGGCTATCGAGTGGTTCGGCGTGCACGAAGGCGAAATTCCGCTGCATTCACTTACTAGCGCGAAGTCGGTTCTGCTCACCTCCTCACTGCGAGATCTCCAATTGGTCTCTCACGTCGACGGGGTTGAAGTTGCCGTAACTCAGGATGCAATAGCCTTGTCAGCAGAATTTTCTGCACGCTTGCTTAAGGAAGTAGATCCCCGGTGATTGGCAAGTGAATTTCAATAAATTACTCTCTCGACCTGTCCTGGCTGCTGTAATTGGGGCGTTTGTAATCTCAAGCTCGGGTGCGTTGACCAAACAATCCCTTGAATCACCTGCAACGATCGCGCTCTGGCGGTGCCTCTGGGCGCTACCTCTTCTTGCGTATCTTTCACATCGCGAGACGCTGAAGTTCGGAAGACGCATCAAGCGTGATCGTGTTCTTTCGGCACTTGCCGGCATTGCATTTACTTTTGATTTGGTGATGTGGCATTACTCGATTCATTACATCGGCGCTGGTATGGCTACGGTGCTCGGTAACTTGTCCTCAGTGGTGGTCGCATTCGTGGCATGGATCTTTTTGAAAGAGAAACCCTCGAGGCGTCTCTTGTTCGCCCTGCCCTTTGTCCTCTTGGGCGTCACTCTGACTACTGGTGCGTTGGGTGGCGGGGCTGATGGCATCAATCCCGGTCTTGGCGTTATTTTCGGCATCGCATGCTCCATCTCTTATGGAATTTTCATTGTGGTTTACCGAGCGGGCGGTAAAGATGACCGACGTATTGCGGGACCACTCTTTGATGCCACCCTCTTCGGGGCGCTAGGTACGTTGGTTTTTGGGCCGTTCGTTGATCCCGACTTCCATCTCTTCCCGAGTCTCCATTCCCACATCTATCTCGGAATCCTCGGAATCCTTTGCCAGGTACTCGGGTGGTTGATCATCTCCATCGCCCTTCCGCGCCTACCAGCGGCGCTCACCGCCTTGATTCTCTTGATTCAGCCGTTGGGCGGAATAGGTTTTGCAGTGCTTTTCCTCGGTGAACACCCGACCTTGATCCAACTCCTCGGTGGAATGGTGATTCTGAGCGGAGTGGTTTATGCCTCCCGGGCACCACGAACGCCCACGCAAACCAAGCAATAACTCGAACAGGGTAACCTTGACCCATACCCGGGTGATTAGCTCAGCGGGAGAGCGCTCCGCTCACACCGGAGAGGTCACTGGTTCGATCCCAGTATCGCCCACGACGCAATGATCGGTCTGATGGAATGATGGGCTTAGTGCTGCTAAGTAGTTCTTGAGTCGAAGGAGTAACTGTGGCTTCGGTAGTGATAGATGGGGCGAAGAAGGAACTCGCCGCCCATGCCAAGGCCATTGATTTTTACTTAGATGCCAAAGATATCGTGGTCGCTGAGATCAACGGTCATCTCATGGATCTTGCAACCGTTCTGAAGGACGGCGATGTCGTAGTTGGCATTCCCATTTCATCAGAGAAGGGGTTGGCCGTCCTGCGGCACTCCACTGCCCATGTGCTTGCGCAAGCAGTGCAGCAGAACTTCCCTGAAGCAAAGCTCGGTATCGGGCCACCCATCCGCGATGGTTTCTACTACGACTTTGATGTGGCTCGTCCGTTCACTCCAGAGGACCTCAAAATTCTTGAGAAGTCGATGGAGAGAATCATTCGCGCTGCGCAACGATTCACTCGCCGCGTCGTCACCGAGGCGGAGGCGCTTTCGGAACTCTCTGGCGAACCGTATAAATGTGAGCTCGTCGGCATCAAAGGTCCGGGAGATGGCGACGAGAGCACGGAAGTGGGTGGCAGCGAACTCACCATCTACGACAACGTTGATAAGGATGGGACGCGATTCTGGGGCGACCTCTGTCGTGGACCTCACCTCCCGTCAACGCGCTACATTCCGGCTTTCAAATTGATGCGTACCGCTGCTGCGTACTGGCGCGGTAGCGAGAAGAATCCGATGCTGCAACGCGTCTACGGAACTGCGTGGGCAACTAAGGAAGACCTGCAAGGTCATCTTGATCAAATCGCCGAAGCAGAGAAGCGCGACCATCGCAAGCTCGGTTCCGAACTCGACCTCTTCTCTTTCCCTGAAGAGATTGGCTCAGGACTAGCAGTTTTCCATCCCAAGGGCGGCATCATCCGTCGCGAGATGG